>CANGSR010000141.1 GCA_947456055.1 Chitinophagaceae bacterium | reverse complement strand
ATTGGATTTACCGGAGCCTACCGGATAAACGAAAATCATGAAGTAGGTGCCACTTATTCATTTCTCGGTTGGTATGCCAACACGGTTATAGCCAGTTTCGGCAGCCAGTTCAGCCTGCTTTACAGATACAGGTTTTTGCAAGTAGAATTTTCTAAGATGGGTCAGGGTATAATAAAGGGTTGCTTTGTGCCTACTGATAACATTACCAATTTCTCTGCTACGCTATCCGTCCTTTTGCCTAAAAACTTCATATTGAGTGGCCGTATAGTAAAAGGGTATAACAATAGCCATCACATTAACCCCTATTCCGAGTATAGATTGGCACTTGGAGTAGGTTTTTAGTTGAAAAGACAGATGGTGTTTGCTTTTTTAGGGTTAAAATACATGTGTTTAAGATTCTTAATGGTGTACTAAGGGTATAGTAAAACAGCCGCTACCAAATTTTACTTTTTATGCCCCTCCTAATTTTTATTAAGCATTGCGTAAACAAATAGCACTGAAGTAAATTTCATAAAAAACAATTATGCAAACAAAAGGAATATTATTGGGGCTGGTATTAATGCTATGTATATTGTCAAAGGTATTTGCTCAATCTGATTGGGAAGGAACCTGGTCGAACTACAGTATTAATAACCACACCTTTATTTTTCAGGTAAAAATAAAAGATAAATATTTTCATGGCATATGGTATACCAATGATAACTGGCATCTTTTTAAGGTGGAGTTCAAAGGCGAATTAACGAAAAAGGGCAAAAAGGTAACCGGTACTTATCGTTATACCGATAATAGCGAAAGCGGTATTTTCGACCTGAAACTAGATGAGTTTAGCGAGAGGGCTCCTCAGTATAAAGCTGGAGTGAAATTGTTTTTTGAAGGACATTTGGGTATTGACAAAATCAACCTTAGGGACTGGAATGGCTCAAAAAGAAGTACTGACACTACTGTAAAACCATTACAGGAATTTGTTGAAACATTCAAAAAGGAACGCCCAAAAGCCTATACCTCCGAGGAATTGATTGCTATTGTTCATAATGCTGATTTTTTGCAAGACTATAGGTCATATCCAAAGGATAATGAAGTACCCCAAATTAAAACTTGCGAATTGCATGCTTATTGCAAAGATGGCGATTTCATAATGAAAGGGGTAAACCCATATATGCTTGGCGACTTTTACTTTTTTAAAAATGCAGGTTTGTCATCTTGTGCCATTTATGTTTCAGTTGCAGAAAATCTTATCATTGGCGGTTTGGATAGGATTACCAAAGATGAAAAGGGAAATGAAGAACGGGAATACCACCTTAGCGGTAGGATAAAAGGAGCCTTTGTTTCTAAAATGACGTTAAAGAATGGGAAAGCCAAAATCTACTTTAATGAATTAACTACCACTACTAAATTGAATTGTTCACTTGAGAATTAATGCTCATTATACTGGTTTAGTAAATCTATCCACTTGTGCGTCCCTAAAGTAGTAGGTGACAATATTCAATATAATGTTGTTCCACGAACAATATCATCTTTACGAAATCATTAGATATATAAATCAGGTACATTTGGGCTGTAAATTACATTGTCGTCTGGCTTCATATACTTATTGGTAGGGAAAATCTTTGGGGCTAGTTTAAAATGAATCTCATTTTAATGGATAGAAAGCTTATTTGACTCGCCAAATAACAATAGCCCAAAAATCTTCAAGAATCGTCATAAAAAATTAAAATAATATCGATATAACTTTCACTCAATTCACAATTACTGATAAAAAGCCTCTTCAGTTAATAGACTAAGATTAATATACTAGTGAAAAAATATTTATAGAAGATAAAATAATTTTCTTAATTTAGCGTTATACCCCTAATAAAATAACCAATTCTTAAACCACAAAAAAACATCTAAAATGAAATCTATCCTTTCGTTATGCGCACTATTATTTTTGTGCAATCTTGTTTCTGCCCAAATCCCGGCTTATATCCCTACCAGCGGCTTGCAAGGCTGGTTCCCTTTCAATGGCAATGCCAATAATGGTGGCCCAGGTAGCAGTTCCAGAAATGGGATTGTGCTAGGCCCTACATTGACTGCCGATAGATTTGGCAACACCAACTCGGCCTACCACTTTAATGGAGATGCCGACCATATCCTTATAGACACTGCTTTCTTCGATGTGGGGTGGAGCAATTATACTGTTTCACTTTGGCTGAATGCCGATGATACTGACAACTCTTTTAATGGGAATAACAACATGAGTATGTTCAATACCATACCCCACCATGGCCTTTGCCTGGTGTCGGGATGGCAATATGATTATAAATACAAGCTATGGGTTAATGAAACCCCTGGTGTTCCTACATGGAACATCCTATTTGGGGTGGAGTCGAATCAGAGAATAAAAGCTCATGTATGGCGGCATTACCTTGTAGTGAAAAAAAATGACACATCTTATTCGTTTTATTTGAATGGTGTTTTGGATTCAAGCTACTCTAACATGCTTTTCCCCACAACCCATCTTTGTAGGATAGTACTCGGCAATACCGATAGTACAGTTACCAACTTTGGCTTCATGGGCTCATTAGATGATTATGCTATCTGGAACCGTGCACTTGCAGGCTGCGAAGTGAGGAGGTTATACAATGCCAGTCCTTATTCATATATCACAGCCCAGTCTGTTAATACATCTGTAGGAGTAGGTGCTACCGCACGTTTCACTATTGCTGACACTGGTACTGGTACTACTTTTCAATGGCAGGTAAGCAGCGGTACAGCCTATACAAATCTCGCAAATACCTCACCTTATTCAGGAGTTACAACCCCTACTTTAACCATCACTGGGGTTACGAACACACTAAATGCCAAAAAATACAGATGCGTAGTATCTAGCCCTCAGCCATGTGTTGACACATCAGCATATGCAGTGCTTACAGTGCATCCTGCTGGCGTTGCCAATGTGGCTGCTCCTGAATTTTCAATAGTCCCCAACCCTACCGATGGCAATATTACTATCATAGGTGCAGGTGAGGTAAATATAAAAGTCTATAACAGTATAGGCCAATTGGTGGCTGAGAAAAAACTCGCAAAAACTATATCTCTGGAAACACTCCCGGCAGGTATTTACTTAGTGAAATTATTTGATGAACATGGGCAACCTGTTTATTCATCAAAGGTTATGAGGAAGTAGGACGCAGGTTATCTTCCCCTTATAGCTTTAAGTAAAGATTTATTTCCAAAACAGAGGCTCCCGTATTAGGTAAGATTTTATTCAAAAAATCTATCCATAGATACGGGAGCTTTGTTTTTTGCTGTATACAAAACCTACCCTAAAACAGTGAATTTAATCATACTTCCCTCCTCCAATTTTATGGGCATCCTATGCTAGGGCTAGCCACATTAATTAAATCTTAACAACCAATCTGGTAAATATTTCCTGAAAAATTTGGTGAACTAGAAACATAGTTCTAGTTTTGAACTACAATTATAGTTCAGGATGAAACCACTTACACGCACAGAGGAACAAATAATGAAAGTGCTATGGCAAATGGAGGGTGGTATGCTTATGGATATAGTAGAATCTATGCCCACTCCCCAGCCGCATAAAAATACTGTAGCTACCATATTGAAAACCTTGGTGGATAAAAAGTTTGTTAGCATTGAAATGGTTGGTAGGTATCATCGCTATCTGCCTGCTATCTCTAAGTACGAATATTCCAAGATGTCGCTGGTTAATGTAACAAAAGGGTATTTTGAAGGTTCATTTACTAATGTTGTGTCGTTTATGGTTGATGAAAAAAATCTTTCGGTTGCGGATCTTGAATTATTGCTAACAGAGTTGAAGAAAAAATAAAAACAATGGTATGGAGCCACTAATTATGTTTATATTTAAGAGCCTGGTAGTAAGCGGCATATTTGCTGCCTGGTATATATTAGGTTTGCGTGGTTACCGCCTTCACCAGTACAACCGCTTTTTTTTATTGTCATCTTTGGTTCTAAGTATCCTAATTCCATTTTTACATTTCAATATTATTGACATTGCTCCGGTTGTATCCCAAAAGCTAGCTCCGGTATCCTTATTTATCCAGCCTGATAAAGCAAGTAGTCTTAATTTACCAGTGGTGTCTTTAGAGCAGGTTACCCACTTCCAATGGTTGAATATAGTAGGGTTGGGGGTAATAACAATTAGCATCTTCTTATTGGTTTTACTAATTACCAGGATATTAGTAATCAAGAGATTAAGCAAGCAATTCCCTGTTAGTCAAATAGGGGATATAAACATTATCCAGACTAATTTGCCCAATGCCCCCTTCGCTTTCTTTAGTTATCTATTCTGGAATCAATCTATACCATTAGATGACGAAATTGGCCAGTTAATATTCAGGCACGAAGCTGCCCATATTAAGCAAAGGCACACCTACGATAAGTTGTTTTGCCAGCTACTTACTTGTTTTTTCTGGTTTAATCCTTTTTTCTGGATTATTCAGAAAGAACTGAATCTGGTACATGAATTTATTGCAGATGAGCAGGCTGTAAAAGATAGGGATACACAGGTTTTTGCAATGATGGTATTGAAAACTTATAATAATGGGAGTCATTTTGTACCCCAACATCATTTTTTCTCCTCAACCATAAAGCGGAGATTACTAATGCTCCAAAACCTTGCTGAACCCTCGTTTGGGGCTTGGAGAAGGTTTACGGTACTACCCCTGATAACATTAATTGTATTGGCTTTTTCATGTAATATAAAGAACGATGCCAGGGTCGTAACGGTGCCAGCTAAGAAGAAAATGGTAGTCTTAATTGACCCGGCACATGGTGGAATGGATGCAGGAGCTACAGCAGGGGAGCTCACCGAGAAGGAGATAAGCATAAAACTAGCCAACAGATTAAAAGAGTTATCCGCAAAGTGGAATCTAGACGTGCAGCTAACCCGTTCTGATGACAGCTATATTACTCCTGCCCAACGCTTAGCATTGGCTGACAAGGTGAAACCCGATTTGTTCTTATCGCTACACCTTACTAGTGAACCGGGCACCGAGAAAGCCAAGGGCGATTTTGATATTTATCTGTCAGCACAGAGCCCTTATGCCGAACAAAGTAGTAATTACAGTACAGCCATTTTTACTGCCCTGCAACGCTGGGGCATATTGCCGAATGAAAAAACTACCTGCAATCATGGCCCTAATGAAAAATGCGAAAACTGCCTTGGCAATGTAACAAATAAACCTAGCCAGGTAATAGCTTCAACAAAGAAGGAGGATCTTTATTTATTGAAGAATTCAAATGCACCTTGCCTGATAATGATTCTGGGTAATATTAATAACAGGGAGCGCATGAAGCAATATACCGATGCAGATAGGCTGGATAGAATGTGTAACACAATATTAAATGGAATAGTAAATGTTGTCAATACACAAACCAGTGCAGACAAAAATATTGGTGCAATTGCAAAATCAAGTGATAATTTGCTCTTCCCAACCCCTCCTGATAATGCTTCCCAAAGCTCCTGTGGTATAGCAAAGGTGTCAGGCGTGCAGGTAAGTTTCAATAGGTCTCAATGACCCCAAAATAATTAGAACAAAGACTGAATTTACCTCATGGGTAACCCTGATAAGGGTATGCCCTGGGTTCTTATTGCCCAAATAATATTAATTATTTCCAAAACCAAAATAACATATGAAAAAGATCAGTTCATTTCTGGTGCTATCAGCACTTGCCTTATCAAGCTTAGCACAGGTAAAGCATACAACTAAACCATCTGCCAACCTATTGAATGGTTCAGAGTACCCTAAAGTGATAAACCCTGAAAAGAATACCCCCTGGCCATATAAGCAGTCGGTAAATTGCAGCATACAGGACAAAAACGGTGATATATGGTTTGGTACTACCAATGGTTTATATAGGTATGATGGGAAAATATTTACCAATTATAAGACTATAGAAGGGGTAAGCACCATTGGTATCACAAAACTTATGGAAGACCACACAGGAAATATATTTTTTGGTGCCCCGGGTGCCATAATTCGTTACAATCCATCTTTAAACCAAAATCGTAATGCCCCAACTTTTGTAATCATTAAGTTGCCTGCCGCTTCAGCTTATGCCAATTTTACTACAACCCCTGCAAGCGGCATGTATGGTACGGAGACAACCCAGCCTATCAACAATATGATGGAGGATAGCAAAGGTGTCATCTGGTTTACCTCCGGGTACCAGTTGTATTATATTGATAAGATAACGGATGTTGCCAAATGTACTTCAGTAGGCAGTTTCTTAAAAAGCGAGAAAATACAAATGAGTAAGGGGTACCCTGATGACTTTGGGATAACTGGTATTTGCGAAGATACAAAGGGGAATATGTTGATATGTGCGGTAGCATGTGCCTATGGTTACAATGTTACCTACAGCATTACCAATGCAAGAATGAATCATGACTGTATACTTAATACTTGCCACCATGACCTTAATAATACTAAAGACCTTGCTGCCCATAACTCTGAAATCGCATCGTCATTCAAAAAAATTACTCTTGAAAATTCAAATACTAATATGGCATTTGGGGCCGTGTTAAAAGATAAGCATGGCAACATGTTGTTTGGTGTAATAGAAAAAGGTGGGGTATACAAACTAAATGGTGAGCATTTTACCACATTTTCGAAAAATACGGAATTGAATAATAGTATCATTTCTACCCTATTTGAAGACAGTAAGGGAAACATTTGGATGGGTACCTATGCCGATTCAACCTTTGCAGGAAGCGGTGTTTTCAGGTACAATCCCACTGTTTCGGGTGAGTCTTCAATAGTGCAATTTGGCAAAAAAGATGGTTTATGCAATAAGCACCCGTTTAGCAACGATGTAATAACTGTTATAAATGAAGATAAAATAGGCAAAATATGGCTAGGTGGTGATGCTGGTATTTGCTATTATATCTATGGAGGGCAAAAGGCGGGAAACTTCACCAATTTCAGAAAAAGTGATGGAATGAACGATGATCATGTCAACTTTATCCTTAAGGCAAAATCGGGAGATATATGGTTAGGTACCTGGAACCTGGGTATTTATAAGTTTGACGGAAAGAAGTTGATTAGTTTTAATGAATAGGGCGGTTGATTTCCCCCTATTCCTTTCTCAACCTATAATCTTTTGGCTAAATTATTTATCTATCTCAAAAATTTCTTTAAATGCAGCTTCCATTTTGGTAATTTCATCAGCCGTCAACTCAGCAAAATGTTTCCTTTTTCTAGCAGCTAAATCGCCTTTGTTTTGGTGTAAATACTAGATCTGAAATTAAGAGTCATGCATTATATAACTGTGCAACCTACCATTGATATCTTAAAATGGTTATCGAAAATAAATTTAAAGGCTACTATTGATGGTACTAGTATTGCAGGTTTGTATGGTTGCTAGATTAGTTTTATGTAATAAAAGTTCTGAAATTGCAACAAAAGTTCTGATTTTTATTTGTTTTGCAATAAAAGTTCTGATTTGTCTTGATTTCGCAATAAAAGTTCTGATTTGTCTTCATTTTGCAATAAAATATGTGAGATTGCTTATGTCATATCCAATCCTGGAAAAAATCGGAATTTCGTTGAGTTGCCTAGGTTTATGGAAGGTTACTTTATAATCAATAGCAAAATCTAGAATTCGGAGGTCTCCAAAATAGCCCCATACACTCCCATCTAAAAAAGGTTCTTTAGCTTTACAATAATAAAGGATAGGGGATGGATTTTACAGAGGAACAGAAGCAAATATTTCATTTCGTGCAAAACGAAACCGGGCACGGTATTATTGATGCGGTGGCCGGGGCGGGCAAGACTACCACCATAATGGAATGTAGCCGCTATGTGCAAAACCAAAGTGAAATATTGTTCTGTGCATTTAATAACAGCATAGCTACCGAGATACTACAGAAATTCCGCTACCGGGGCTTTAATGAGGTTACAGTAAAGACGATACATGCCCTGGGTTGGCAGATATTGGGTGAAAACAATAGAAGCGGGTATGCCCTGCAACTGGATGATAATAAGTTTGAGAAAATATTAAATACAGATGATATTCAGGAGCAAGCGAAACAATATGTAGATAAAATACTGGAAATCAACGGGTATGACCCACTCGTGATACCTGATGAGCGGCAGCTATTTGCCATCAACGGATTGAAATTCCGCATGAAAAACAGGTTATTGGAAATCAACCAAAAATTCAGGGCTACACTTACAAAAGACGAACTGCCCGATTTTAAGGAAATGGTGATTCACTTCGGCATTTTTAATGAAACCGAAATAGCCAAAAAACACTTTGACGAGGAGCTGGCACAGTATTTTGCCATTCATACCCTATTGCTGGAACGGGGCACCAGGTTTTCCCAAACCACTATGATTATTGACTATACCGACATGCTTTACCTGCCCTGTAAATGGAATTTGCGCCCAATAAAAAAGTACGATTTTCTCTTTATAGATGAATGCCAGGACTTGTCGAAATCACAATTTGCCATTGCCTCTAAATATGGTCGCAAGACCAGCCGCATTTTGGCAGTAGGCGACCCCAGGCAATCTATCTATGGGTTCACAGGTGCCGATATTGAGTCATTCGATAGGGTGAAGCACTACACCAAGGCAAAACAATTTCCACTTACTGTGTGTTTTAGGTGCCCGCAAAGAGTAATAGCACTAGCCAGGGAGATAAGGGAAGATATCTCAGGCAATAAGCAGGACCATGGAAATGTAACCATCATCGATTTCGACTCGGTTGTAGATACCTCCGTGCCCGGCGACCTTATCATCTCTCGCCTTAGGGTACCCCTCCTGCTATTGGTTTTTAACTTTATCGACAGGAATATAAAAGTGCAAATACACCCCGATGAGGTAAAGGAAATCATCAAAGACCTAAAATCCATTTTCAAGATGGAGGAGCAAATTGTATCTATTCCTTCCCTTTTTGGCGAGTTTGCCACCCTGAAAAATAGCGTATTGGGTAGGCAAAAATGGATTATCAACAAAAATGCAGAAAGGATAATAGACCAAGCAGCCCGCCAAGCCTATATAGAAAGGGAAACCCAGGAACTGGAGAAGAAACTGGAGTTCCTGCACAAAAAGTACGAACTGTGGAAAGACGAGTGCGACAACGTCACCAAAATACTGGAACGGATAAAAGAATACATCACCGCCACCCAAAATTCGGTAAGGTTATCCACCATACACCGGGCCAAGGGCCTTGAAAACGACCGTGTCTTTATCCTGCACTACGACGAGCTCCCCTACAAACTCCCCGACCACAAACCATGGCAAAAAACACAGGAAACCAACCTCAAATACGTAGCCATCACCCGTGCCAAAAAAGAACTCTTCCTGGTGCAACCCAAAGAAATAGATGAAATGGAAGAAGAGCAGAGTTTGTATGATAATCTGCCGTTTGATTTTTAGAGGGGGGTTATACCATCCTCTCCTCTAAACTCCCTTTCCATTCGGTAAACCCCTTTTTTGTGTCGGAATAGTCATGAATGATACGGCTAAAATAATCGGGAGCTTTTTTGATATAGGAATTCCGACCTGTTTGCTTCATTTCACCGAGGCAAGTTTCTATTTCTTTTATTACCGCCCTGAGTGCCTCTTTATCTTTAGCTATATGCCAAATATATGTTGCCTCTTCACTGTCGAGTGTCTCCCAGATTAGGTGGTATTTATTTTCTCCTGCAATTAGAAAAATAAATGAAAAGGGTTGTAAAATAAATCTGAGTTTTAGAACAGTTGCTTCATGTTTAGTTGCTAAATATTTTATTTGGAGATAGTGTTTGGCAGATTCCATTTTTAGTACTTCGTTGAGTAAGGATGTATCATTTTCTAACAATGCCTTGATACTTTGATTCGAATTTTTAAGGTCATCAAATGACAAGATTGATTTAGTGATGCCATCACCCTTAAATTTCTTAAAATCACGCCTTACAAATTCAAATCTTACTGAATCAATGATGTTTGCATTTATCGCATTCACCTCATCCGAAGTTGCCTCATAAGAAATTACATTTTGCTTATTATGCTTTACTCTCAAACTGACTGTTATTGATTTCGTTTTCAGGATTTTCGAGAAGTATTCTTTTATGGACTCAAACTCAGGCCGGGCATCTGCATTAGGTATTTCCATGATAATATCTTTCCGAATTGCTGATAAATAAAAAGGTATTGTTACGCAACCGTTTCCAAACACAATATTTTTGAATGGTATTTTTAATATCTTCTCAAATATCCACCATTGCTCAGGTAATTGAATATCAGGCATTGCACTAATTGGCGGAATAATTTCAGGTGAATCATCGGTTTTTATACTTTCTATGTACTCTTTAGGGTCAATAGGTGTATAGGTTGTAGATTTAGTCGGCAACATTTTCTTCAACTTAACAGAGCTTAAAATACCACCAGTGTCAATTGTTCTAAATCTTATTTTTTCAATTCGTAGTAACGATAAAGCAAGTTGCGGTGTGCCTTCAGATATGTTTAAATTGTAATTGAGAATTTCGCTGAAAATAATTCCTTCATCTTCTTTATAATTTAGGACTTTTATTTTCCATACAATACCTTTTTGAAAACACTCAATATTCATTCCCAAATCAAGAATGGAAATGGGGTAAGCATTTGCCTGGTTGTCTATATAAAATCTATCCTCTTCAAATTTCAAAAGGTATTCTTTATGAATTATTATGTCTCCCAATTTGGCAAGTTTATTATAATACTTGTTCCGATTCTGGAACATCTTCTCCAAATGCGGGATATTTAAGTCACGGTAATCATAAATAACAGGCACATTGTCACTTCGTTGCACTCTCCCGATGTACTGGATTAACTTACCTTCAAATGAACATGGATAAACCAGAAATAGGCAGTCAAGCGCACCTATGTCAATTCCTTCACCCAAAAACTGACCAGTTGTTATCAATACTTGGTATCTGCCCTCATCTATCAGTCTCATTTTTAATTTTCTAGACGATTCACTATCTTCTCCTGTTATTGTAATTGTTTCGATATCCTGTTTTAAGAAAAAATTTAGTATTTCAACATGGGCTTTCCTTTCAGTTAGAACAATTATATTTCTGCCATTATTTATTTCGGTTCTAACATCATCGGCAATTAATGTATTTCGGGCTGTATCATGGATTAATATATCTGATAGCATTTCGAAATTATCAGTGGTTGGATTAAAGTGTATATCTAAATCAGTATCCCTTATATTGAAAACCAAACCTTTATTATTATATTGGTTTTTTGGAATGATTATTTCGCTGATTACTTCACCAATTTGGTCGAAGATCATCTTCTCATCTTTGTTTTTCCTGATCGGTGTTGCAGTTAGTCCATATATGTAGTAAGTGTGTAACTGTTGAAGCACTTTCTTGTAGGAATCAGATGGTAGATGGTGGCATTCATCTATAAGTATTAGGCCATTAGATTTCGTAATTTTATTTATTATGTCATCGTTGCACAGACTTTGAATCATGGCCACGGTTATTTGCTGCCCAATGTCAACT
>CANGSR010000140.1 GCA_947456055.1 Chitinophagaceae bacterium | reverse complement strand
TCCTGTGTACAAAAATTTCAACAACGACACAATTCCTCAATCTATAAGAATAAATTCATCAGCCTCAGATTTTGTTCGAAATATTTGGGCTTACACTTTATCGCTTCTCACGGAAGGGAAAAATCATCCTGGTATTATCATATTTGATGAACCAGGTCAGCATAGAACAAATCTAAATAGCCTTAAGAATTTGTTTAGTACGTGTTCTTTAATTAAAAATAGACAAATAATAGTTTTTACGTCAATAGATAAGCAATTAAATGAATTAGAAAAAATTGACTTGAATGTTTTAATAGAAGACTTGCCTAGTGGAGAATTTAAACTTATTAGATTGGATAATATTCATAAGGTAATACGTAAATTATTACCCCACTAGCCATGTCTCATATGTCCAATGGTCTCCCCTAATCAGGTTTTCTTCACCAATCCGATAGAAAAAACATACGTACACAATTTTAGCACCCGCTCCGGGGTGCTAAAATTGAGGGAGGTATTCAACGGTCTACAAAGCTTGCACTCCTGCCGGAGTTCCTCCCCCTTAACTCATGCCAAATACAGAAAAAAATCAGCTAAATCTAAAAAATCAGCTTTAATCAGTGGTTCAGACAACCCCTCATAAAATCTTTACATCATATCCCCCCACGCATCTATCATATACCCAAAACAGGGGTATGATAAAAACAGGTTTTGCAGGGTTCAAAAAAGGGGCTCAACTTTATGGTCTTTTTTAGCAAACCAATAGACGGTGCCATGAATCTTGAGAAAAAACAACAGGCTCAAAACTTGTATTACCAAACAGAACTCACTAAAACACAGATAGCCAACCTGCTCAATATCAGCAGACGCAGCCTCACCTATTGGATTAAGGAGGGCAATTGGAACCGCCTCAAAGAATCGGCCAACCATCTCCCGTCTATCTTAGCTGAAAATTGTTACCACCTGGTAGGCCACCTCACCGAGAGCTACCTCTCAGAGCTGCGCTATGGTCGCCCGGTCACCAATAAAGAAGTTGATGCACTGCACAAGCTTACGGTTACAATAGGGAAACTCAAAAACCGCTCCACCATCAATGAAAGCCTCGAAATGTTCGGCTTTTTTATGGAGGGCCTGCGTAAGAAGAACCCGGCCCTTGCCGTGGAGCTAGCCCCTTACATTGACGAATACCTGTCGTCGAGGGCTGCAATATATACCCATAGCCTGGTGCCCGAATCCTTCACTGGCCTGGGCAGCCGTATCCCCTACAAAGAAAAAGACAATACCGAAGAGCTCATTGATAGCCGGGAGCATTTCTTCTCCGATCCCGAAATCATTGAAGCCTATACCGCCGCTGGCATCCCCCTGCCTACCGATGAAGAAATCTCCTCCCTCCCCGGCAACCCACCTCAGCAATTAGAAAGTGGTAAATGAGCAAATATTGCGCAACCTTGCGCAATAATCGGGCAAAAATCAGCCTGCTAAATAATCTTAAGCAATTGAAAGTCAAGCATTTGCAATTATTTATTGCCTATAAAAAATAAAGTACAAGCTAAAGTGCGCAAAAAGAAAAACCCTGGCGCGAGTGTTCCGCCAGGATCACTCGTGTCTACAAAATAAGCCGGTCTGTGACCGGAATTTCTTGCCCACAAAGCTGATATAGCAACCTAAGCCTAATAGCACCTACCTTCCAATCCCCACAGTTTTAAGGGTCGATTGTGAATTGAAGCGGGGTGCTTCAAAGTAAAAGGACGAAGCTTGATGCTTCGACCAGTAGTATTGTTATTATTTGAGTTCGTAAAATATTGTAAAATAATGACTTAGCGAATGATGGGACTCCCCTCCTGTTTTTAGGAGGGGATGTTGACTGCCTCTGCCAAGAGGCTGTCAACTGGGGTGGTTGCGGCGAGGTTAGCAGGAAATACTTATTAGGAAGTACTTACCGGGATTAGTAAATCCGGCTAACCTCGCCGCAACCACCCCAGTTTCGGCTGTGCCGAAACATCCCCTCCTAAAAACAGGAGGGGAGTTCCCTTAATGCTTAATCATTGATTATCAGTGATTTACAGATGTTATCCTTAATGGGACGCTTAGGCTTTTGGGTCTGGTATTTCCTGCCGATCATATTTTGAGGCTGCTGCACCCGCAGAAAAAGCGGGTTCTCAGGGACGTGCGGGGAGATGGCTTTGAACGGGACTAGGGTGCAAATTTAGGGCAGGGGAAGATGAAGACGTTCGGAGAACAGGTTTTATTGGCAGTACCGGATGTCCCTGTCGGAACATCCGGTACAACAGGATGTTGTTTCGTCATTCGGGAGAATGGCTACCTCCACGACGGAGACTGAGTCTCAGCCGAACACCATGATGAGTAGGGGAAAAGCCCAATAGCATTCCGGCCCTTGAATGGTGCTAACGCCACAAGAGTATAATAGCGGTATCCTGCCGGGACAATAATCCTTTTAATTTACCTGCCCTTTCTGGGTGGTAGGGGCACTTTGAATGTGAGGTTGATGATGGTGCCACGACCGGGTTTGGAGTCTACATAGAGGCGGCCATTGAGGCGGGAGGTGCGCACGTTCATATTATTGATGCCATTGCCTTTGCGGGCCTGGTTGGTATCGAAGCCCCGCCCATCGTCTTTCAGTATCATCTGGAGGACGTTGCGGTTCTTGAGACTCACCTCTAGGCTCACATTTTTGGCTCCCGAATATTTGAGGCAATTGTTGAGGGCTTCCTTGAATATCATTATCAGGTTGCGGCTCATATCCATAGGCAGGCGGTAGTTGCGCCATTTTTCGTCGGTGCCGGTGAATGTGAATTCAACATCGGTATCCATAAACAGGTCGCAACCAAAATCACGTATGTGGTGCAGGATTTCGAAGAGGTTGTCGTTAGATGGTTTTAAGGACCATAAAATGTCTCGGGTGCCACTATAGAGTTGCGATGTATTGTCTTCTATCTGGTGCAGTATGCGCTCGCTCTCGGGGGTAAGGGTTATTTTGTTTTTGAGCACATTAGTGAGCACATTGATGCGGGTGAGCTTGTTGCCTATCTCATCATGAAAATCCTCGGCAGTGCGTAGCCTTATCTTGCTCTGCTCTTCGGCACGGAGGCGGGTAAGGAGTTCGGTGCGCCTCTGCTTGCGGCTATTAACTATATATTGGAGGAAAATGCCAGATAGCAAGGCCGTGATCAATACCGAAAACCTGAACAGGTTGGTTTTGCGGAAGGGGGTGATAATCTCAAAAGGGTAGTCGAGCACGGGATTGGGCTGGCCAGCTATACCACGGCACTCTACATGAAACACGTATTTGCCGGGAGGGAGGGCAGAGTAGGTTACGGAATTATTGGCACACCAGTCGGTGCAGGGCGACTCATCAAGACCTTCCATGCGGTAACGGTACAGCACATCCTGATCGCCACTAAGTGTTATAGCCTGGAAGGTGAAAGTGATATTGTTCTTCCTATAGGGAAGGCGCAGGTGGTAGGGTATATCGTGCCACTTATCCAGGCTATCGTAATAAGATAGGTCAAGGCCTCCTTCGCCAAGGAGCTTTACTGATTGTAGTACTATGCTGGTAGGAGCCGAGGTTACAACTACGGTATGTGGCTGGTAGTGCAGGGCGCCATTGGTGGTGCCAAACCATATACCCCCATCGGGCATTTTGAGAACAGAGTTGATATTGCTCTCCATACCGGTAATTCCCTGGGCTTTGCCATAAAAGGTAACCTCGGGTTCGTTCTTCTCGTTGATTCTTATTTTATGTATACCGAAGCCTGTACCTACCCATATATTTCCCTCGTTGTCGCCCACAATATTGTAGATGAACTCAGAGCGGAGGCCGTCTTTTTTGTTAATCACCCTGGCTTTGTGGGTTTCCATATTGTACCTGATGATGCCCCGGTCGCTACTGCCCAGCCATAGGGTACGGTCCTTGATGAGGAAACACTGCACCTGGGCACTATCGGCAGTAGTATTGGTTTTGAAATCGCTTAGCAGGCCATTGCTGTATAATAATAGGCCACCTTCGTTGCTTATAAGGGTGCTATCCCTGCCGATGGTAAGGAAAGAGCGGGTGGCTGAGTTTTTGGTGACTACGGTTTTGAATACGTCTTTATCAAATACCATGGCACCATTGGCAAAACCTACCCATAGGTTGTGGGCAGTGTCTTCATAAAGACTATTAATGAGGTTGGAAGGGAAATTACGCTCGGGTTCGGCATACTGGCGCCAAATTTCGTTTTGGTACGACCATAAGCCCCTGCCACGTGTACCTATCCAAAGCTTATTACGGCTTGAATAACATAGGGAGGTAATAGGAGGGATGGGTTTTGAGGGGAATTCAATGGCTTTTACCTTGCCATCTTTATAAAGGAATAGGCCTGCATCGTAGGTGCCTATGAAGAGAGAGTCTTTTTTGTTGGAAGCTATTGCCATTACCTGGGCACTGGGCAGCCCCATAGTTTCGTCGAGCCCGGTGAACTGTGTGCCAGAAAAACGGTAGATACCCTGGCCATCACTAGCCATCCATATATTGCCTTCGGCATCGGTAATTACATCAAAAAAGGAATTGTCACAAAGGCCATTGTGCTTATTGTAGTATTCAAATTTGCCATCGGTAAGTTTTAGCATGCCATTATTGGTGCCTATCCATAGGGCACCCCCTTTATCCTGGGCTATTGCGGTCATGTAAGGGGTGCTGGTAGTGGCATTGGGAGCTACCGATAAGGGCTTATAAGCTACAATGCCGCCACTGTCTATCCGGCCCAGGCCTGCACTGGTGGTGAACCACATATTGCCGGCCCGCTCCCTGAAGATGCAGGAAATGCTTAGTTTCTTTTCCTCTGGCTTTATCAATATTTTGAAGGTGTCCCAGGTTTTGTGGTTATAGTGGTATACTGCGCTGTCTTTGGCTATCCATATACCTGATTTCTCCACCAGCATGCAATTGATAAGTGCTGAATCATTGGGAGTGGCGAAGCGGGTAATTTTATTATTGTTCAGGAAATAGATTTCGCCACCTACCCGCCACCAAATGGTATCTGCAAGTATTTGGATTTGTTGGGAACCTGATATGGCATGACTTGCTGTAAAAGGCCTGGGGAAATTGGTGAATTTTTTTCCGTTGAAACGGGCAAGGCCGGCCTGGCTGCCCGACCATATATTGCCCATGGCATCAGTTGCTATGGCCCGGACTGCATTGGTGGGCAGTCCGTTTTGCACGCCAAAATTGGTGAAGTTGCGCCCATCGTAGCGCGACAGGCCACCAAGGGTACTTATCCATAAGTTGCCCTCCCTGTCTTGTGCCATACCTGTGGCCTGGCTTTGCATGAGGCCATCATCTACACTAAGGTTGTGAAAAGGGTATCGCTGGGCCAATAAATTGCAGGGCAGTAGTGTACACACCAGTATAATGATGGCACAGGGAATACTTAACCTGAAATTAATGATGGACAAAGCTGGCTTCATTTTGATGCGTGAAATTAAGTCTTAATTTAATAATGTACGCCGGTTCAGGCAATTTAGTGTAGCAGGTGAATAAAATCCCCCTCAATGGGTGAGGAGTGAATTTCTGCAAAAATGAAAAATAAGTCCCAAAAAGTAGAAAAAAAATGTTGTAAACCGTTCTGCCTGATTGAATTAAATTTGGATACTTGCCTTCTTTAATTAAATTTGTGACGTAATAAATTCTAAATTCAGCATTGTGGCGTACGAGAACAAAAATTTTGGAGAAAACCGTGGTGACAATCGCGGCGATAACAGAGGTGATAACCGTAATGAAAGTTTGTACAGCAAGCGTATAAAGGCAGGTAAAAGAAGGACTTACTTTTTTGATGTACGCTCTACAAGGGGAAATGATTATTTCATAACCATTACAGAAAGTAAGAAGCGTTTTGATGACAATGGTTACGACCGTCATAAAATGTTCCTATACAAGGAAGATTTCAATAAATTTCTTGCCGGGCTTACAGATACCATCAATTATGTAAAAACCGACCTGATGCCTGATTTTGATTTTGATGCATTTAACCATGACCAGGATTCAGAGGAGCCAATTATTAATGCTCCGACTGCCAATGGCGAGCAGGAAAGTGTAATTGCTGAAATTTCTGAAGGTGATAGTGTAGACGACTGGAAAATATAATATTGACAATAAAATAGCTGAGCCCTGGTAAATAATATTTGCCGGGGCTTTTTTGTGGCTTTATATCTTCTCTTTGAAACGCACATTTGGCCCGGAATGGTCAATACATTGGTAAATAAGCGCAACACCGCAAATAAGGGATAGTAAAAAGAATGGAAAGCCCAGACCAAACATTGCTTTGGAATTTTGGTGGTGGGTTATGGTTCTGTCATAATTTAAATATGTAAGGAAGAGAACTAAAATGAAGTAGGCACTTATTATTGAATAGAGTATCCCAAAAAGTAGGTAGGTTATCTTGTGGCGTAAAATACCAGGTACGGATAAGAATAAGCATAGTGATATTGCAAATCCAGTTAATTTTTTATCCATCAAGGTGTCACATATTAGAAAGCTAATACCAAGCAGCAAAAAATACCAGGCTGGAAAATATTTCCGGATTTTGGAATAAGATAATGCTATGGACAATTGTTTGATGCGTTTCCATGTAAACGAAATAATTAAAAAAATATTGTGTTGGGGTGGTATAAGCCAAAAACAAACACAATAAATTTTACATCCCCCTTACTCCCTTCGGCCTTCGCACAAACCAAGCGCACCAAGGGGGAATTGCTATCTCAAGGTTATTTTGCGTTTATTTCATTTTTTAGGCGTTTTCTTAGGCTGATAAAATAGTTTGTTTATCCTATTTTGATTTTTGAGGGATTTCTGATAATGACATCTGAACCTACGGCCATAAAGACTGAGTGGGGCTTGACACCCTGAATGAATGGGGCGAATTCCGGGCCATAAAGGCCTGCAATATCGGCATCAAGGGTAAAGGATTGTACGGGGTATACCTGCCATGCAGGGTGTTCTACTCCATACTCTATAAGGGTATTTGAGTTTAGGGCGTTGTAGCCCCAATAGTGCTGGAGGATGAAGTATTCCTCACTATCGGGGGCCATATTTTGTGGTATTGGGGTGGCAGTTACAGATAGTGAATTCCATTTTTGGCCTGATTTCCAATCGTATTGGGCTTTTAGGGAATCCTGGTTCTGTTGTATGGAATGCCGCATGGGCATGGCTTTGTAGTGTTCGTTATAGAGGGTATTGGCTATTAGGGCTATTAATGACTGGGGTACAATTTCAGAAATAAAGCCTACACCTCTTTTGGCGGTGTCCCCCTCCCCATACCTGACATAATACCTGAGGTTAACCTCCTCGAAGTTGGTAAAGTAGGGCCATTTCACGCCAAATATGCGGGTATCCTTAAAAAGGAAACCCACCATGCTTACCAATGCCTTGCCTTGCCAAAGGTCGAGCTGGGTGCCGGGAGGGAGATGTGGGAGTAAGATTTTAGGATCTACCTCGTAATTGATCATGGCCAGGTATTGCCAATGTGCGGTTAGAAAGATCCCTTTTTTCATAGAATTGTAAAAAGGTCAAAGTTATGTTAAGGGGACATCATTTAACTAAACTGATTTTGATTTTGGCACGGGTTTTGCAATACTTCTACTAAAAGCAACCCTTTATGCAAAAGAGAAACGTAATTTACTTCAGCAAGAACAAGGCCCTTAAAATACTTGAGCGCCCAATCGAATCAGACCTGGTAACCTTCTTAAGTGCCACATTTGCGCTGTCGCGCAACAGGGTGGTTAAGAACCATATCCAGAACACATTGCAGCACCTTGATTCTACTGCCTACAGGTTATCTGCCTGATAATCAATGGAATTCATGTTGTCCTTAGGCATATTATGTCTGCAGGCCTCGTTACAGGCCTGTTATCTACCTTGGTTTTAATTAAGCATGGTAGCCAAGCAAATAATTCAGTCGGAAGGCTGTCTTTATACATAGGTGTATTGTTTAGTCGCCGGGTCGCTAAATGATACACCTAAATTTTTTGTATCGGGGATTAAAAATCCCCTTCCATGTGGGACGGGATTTCAAATCCCGTCCAGCACAAAGCACTTATCATACAAAAGGAGCGACGCACCTACGGAGCGCATAATATTTGGATGATTATAATGCTATAAAGCCATTGTCCCGATGGGACAATGCCGGGTCTGGTTGAAAATTCCAACCTAAATAGTTCATCTTCCGTTTTTTTTCTGTTTTTATCAGAGATTAATAAAAAATGTAATTTTGTTACTATGAAAGCAGCGGCAACTATAATAGCTCACCCAACCACCTCTGAACAGATGGAGGCACTTAAGGCCTTTGTAAAGGCACTTAAAATTAAATTTGAGATTCTGAACCCAGAGGAAAAAGGTTATGACCCTGAATTTGTAGAAATGGTTCTCCAGGGTGATAAGGAATTTGAAAATGGGAATTTCAAGATTATAAAGACCGAGGATTTATGGAATTAGGGAACGATGATCAAATAAAGTCCACCATCTGGCTTGTTCTTTTCCTTTTCTACTGCGTTACAATAGTCCTTAAATAGGTTCACTATTTGCGGATATTGTGCCTTGTATAAAAGAAAAATACCTGCGCCATATGGTAGACTTCATTTAATCAACGTTCCCAGCATATAACGCAAAAGCTATAAGTGATATTGGTTATTGGAAAAAGTCTGGGAATAATAAAATTCAGGTTAAGATTGCTGCATTAATAGAAGATATAGTAAATCATCCCTATTCAGGAATAGGTAAGCCGGAACCATTAAAGTATGAACTCACTGGTAAATGGTCAAGGAGAATAGACAAAGAGAACAGGTTAATATATGCGGTGAGTGAAAGTAGAATATTTATTTATTCTTTAAGAGGGCATTATTGAGGGCGTTATTTTCGAGATGGTCTAAATAATCGATGGATAATTAGAAAATGGTAGTCTCGTGGATTAAAAATCCCCTTTCATGTGGGACGGGATTTTTAATCCCGTCCAGCACAAAGAACTAATCATACCAAGGAAGCGGCGCACCTACCGAGCGCATAAAATTTGGATGATAATATTGCTACAAAGCCTTTGTCCCGATGGGAATGCCATTTCTTGATAATATTTCCGTTCATCCCTTTCGTTTTTTGTCGAACTTCCTAGGTTTAATTGCCTGACCTATTTTTGTTCCTTAATCCATTTTTTAACCTCATTGAAAATATCATCCCAATGAAATTCGGGTTGAGAGGGATTGCCTTTTTCGTCGGTTACTTGTTTGAAGAAATTGTGGTCGTAACCGGGGTAGAATTTTGTGGTTAGGTTATGTTTATGATGCCTGATGAAATCGAGGGGGATGTTTTTATTATCCATTTCTCCATAGCTTGCCATGCCGTTGATTAGTAAAATGGGGATATCAGTTTTGAGTAAATAATCAATTGCCGGAGGTTCTTCCAGGCTGCTCCACCTACTTGTGTTTTTATCATAGGTCTCACCACCCTGGGTGCCTGATAAAAGTTCTTTTTGCAGGTTATAGATGGAGTCCATTTTTTGGTTGAGGTCTTGGGCATTAGGGTAGCGGTTTAGGAGGGTGCTTAGGTATTCGGCATACATACCATAGGCATTTGCCTGGGAATAAATAAGCCCTTTTATTTTATCCTGGTTTTTGAAGGCGGTATATGCTGCTACTACTGCTCCCTGCGAGTGGCCAAAGAGGTAAATATTGTCTTTGTCAACCCAGGTTTGCTTTTTCAGATATTCTATTACAGCCTGGCAATCACCGGCCAATTTGGCTAGTTTATTATTGGCTATATATTTTTCAGGTGGTAGGTTATTACTATCCAATTGTAGGATTTGGCCTTTTTTTAGGAGTTCGTCACTAATGTCAGCGGGTGTGGCAAAACGCTTTAGGCCGGGTTTGGAGATGATGATGATATTGAATTCTTTACGTGTAGCGCTATCTATGCTAAATGGGAAGGGTGGGTATACCCCCGGTGGCACAGTGGTAATTAATGGCACCGGGCCTGAACCCTGGCAGAAAATGATTGTTTTCTTTTTTGCATCGGGGAGGGTAGTGAGGAAATAAATGGAGTCATTCCCCTTACATGGAATGGCGATCTCCTTTAGGTGGAAGATTTTCAGGGCTTTCTCATAGGTCATGTCTTGGGCTATGGTTGAGCTAGGCGATAAAAGCCAAAGAATTATTAGTGCTATAAGGTGGATAGTCTTTTGCATGGGCTATTCGTATTTTTGAATCTTTTTTTCAAGAATAAATCTACAAAAGCTGATTGGGACTGTTATAAAATGGGGAGTGGAATTAACAGTAATTAATGTTGGAGGGGGGTATGTGGCTTAATGACAAATAATAGGTTGAGTAATTGTTTCGTTTCAATTCGCAAGCAAACGCTTGTTGGAAAGTTGACAATGTGAGCTTATCTGATTTAATGCTGAACTTTGTCTTCCCATTGTTTCTGCTACCTTTGTTTTGAGGTAAGACAAAAAACTAAGCAGCAAAACTCAATATTCCAATAACCATAGCTGTAATTTGGAACAAAACATCGCTGGACTATGAAAATTAAGGAACTAAAACTCTATACCATTAAGCTCAAGGAAGAGTTTGATTTTTATGCTAACACTTTAGGATTTGAAGTAATAAAGCACACGGATGACTTATTTACAATTAGGATTGGTTGGAGTCTATTAACTTTTCAAAAATCAGATAAGGAGCATAAATACCATTATTGCTTTTTAATTCCTTCTAATAAATTGCTTGAAGCATTGAATTGGATGGAGAAAAGAGTCGAAATAATTGATATCGACAATGGGCAAAAAACAGTAAATTTTGAAGGCTGGAATGCAGATTCATTTTATTTTTATGATGCAAGTGGCAATATAGCTGAGTTTATTGTTCGCTACGATTTAAATAATGAAGTTCATGATGATTTTGATATCTTAAAAGTATTGTGTTTAAATGAGATAGGCTTGCCTAGCGACGATATAGTAAAAGTGAATAATCAACTGAAATTCGAAATTGGCATAGATACATGGAAGGGGGATACTGAAAGATTTGGAACTATAGGTGACCAAGAAGGGATTTTTTTAATACCTAATTATAAAATAAAAGACATTTGGTTTCCTACGAATATTAAAATTAGACCCGAACCTTTTGAATGTGTTGTTGAAAACAATGGGAATAAGTATTTTGTAGAGTTCAAAAATGAGGAAATAAAGATTTCAACCTATTACGTGCATTAAAAGTATTATCAAATCTTGTGATTTTGTTCGTTAAAGTAGGTTTGGTATTTGTGGGGCTAATAAAGACACTAATAGTGGAATTTAAAATTGCATCTCGGATTAAAAATCCACTGCCATTTGGGACGGGATTTAAAAATATAGTCCAGCACCCGCCTTTTCCAGAACTAGTTGGTTGGCTAACATTTCCTGTCGAGCATATTTTGAGGCTGCTTCACCCGCAGAAAAAGCGGGTTCGCAGTGACGCCAGGGGGGCGTTGAGAGGGGCGGAGGTACAAAATCTAGAGCTTGGGGAAGGT
>CANGSR010000139.1 GCA_947456055.1 Chitinophagaceae bacterium | reverse complement strand
ATACCCTTGCATTGCCGCTTATCATTATTTTGTCTACAATTATAGACGTATTTTGGGTATGGAAACTTGGGTAGGATGGGAATAATTTTGACAAATATTGATTTAGCCCGTATTTACCCCAACATCCTTAATATTATTTCAAACCTATTTCCCTTCATATCCTATTGAACCCGCTCCGGGGTTCTTAGATTGGGGTATTCCTTTCCGCCGGTTTCACCGGCGGCTATTCATATTTAAGCCCTCTGGGCTTATAACACTCAATAAGCAGAACATCTAACCTAACTAATATAATTCTCCACATGACATTGCCCATTCCCGTCCGCCGGTTTCACCGGCGGCTATTCATATTTAAGCCCTCCGGGCTTATCATCCTGAATTATCAGACCGTCAATAAAAACCGATTTCTATTTCCCAAATTACATTTCCACCTTCAACACATTTTGACTTAATGATTCCAAAATTCGCACTTTTGAATTTTGACTTTTGACTTTTAACTTTAACTTTTAGCACAACATTTGCGTTTTAATTGACAATTTGTTCTCAACTTTGATTTTCTTTCTATTTTACTGATACTGAATGATTACAATTATCTCCGGCACTAACCGGCAGGGCAGCATGACGCTGAAACTGGCTACTATTTATTACAATTTGCTTACTGTAAAGGGTGCAGATGTGCAATTGCTTACGCTTGAAAATAAGCAAGTGTGGGAGCGTGGTGCCGAAATGCTGGCTATTGAAAAGCAATACCTGCTAGATGCCGACAAGTTTATCTTCATTATGCCTGAGTATAATGCCAGCTTCCCCGGCATACTCAAGGTGATGATGGATAATAGCGACATTAAAAAATGCTGGTGGAATAAGAAGGCTGCACTGGTGGGACTAAGTGATGGCCGTGCTGGTAACCTGCGTGGATTGGAACACATGACCTCTATATTACACTATATGAAAATGAATGTGCTGTATAATAAGCTTATCCTGTCTCGCATAAAAGAAGAAATTAACCCAGATGGCCAATTAATGAAAACTGCTACGGAGGCCCTAATAAACGAACAAATAGACGAATTCATTAAATACTAATCCCCTTTATGGCGTTCAGACTGATTATTATTCTCAGCATCATTGCCCTAGCCGAATATTATAGTTTTATATTGATTCGCTCAATGGTGCGCAACCTGCCACCAGTTTGGCGCATGTCGGTAACCGGGGTTTATCTGGCACTGACTATAGCTACCTGGTTGAGTTTTGTACTCTTCAGGTTGATTAATTGGGCGAGTATGCCACATCTGGTGCGTAATCTTTTTATCGCTTTCGTATTAGGGTTTGTGGTAGGGAAGATCGTTATTCTACTCATAATGCTGGTAGATGATATAAGACGGCTGCTTACATGGCTAATTGTATCGATGGCTTATAAGGGTGGCACAGGTGGCGAGGCAGTTACAAAAATTGAAAGATCGGTATTCCTTAGGCAAGCGGCGTTGGTGATGGGGGGCTTAACTGTATTGGGCTTTACTGCTGGTATTCGCAACAGGTATAGCTATAGGGTAAGAAAGATAAAACTGAATTTCCCTAATCTTCCAGCAGCCTTTAAAGGGATGCGGATTATCCAGATTTCGGATATACATACAGGTAGTTTTGATAATCATGCGGCTGTAGCGCACGGTATTGACAGGGTTATGGACCAAAGTGCCGACCTGATACTCTTTACCGGCGACCTTGTAAATAACCACAGTGATGAGGTAGATAAAAAATACCAGGAAATATATTCACGCCTTAAGGCACCAATGGGAGTCTACTCTACCCTTGGTAACCATGATTATGGCGATTATGTGCAATGGCCCACTCCCGAAGCCAAGGTAGCTAATCTTGATACTCTGAAAGGCATACATGCAAGCATGGGCTGGCGCCTGATGATGAATGAACACATAGTTCTGGAAAAAGGTGGCGAAAAAATAGCCCTTATAGGTATTGAGAACTGGAGTGCTAAAGCTAATTTCCCTAAGTATGGCAATATGGCCAAGGCTATGGATGGATTAAAGGAGAAAAATATTCCTTTCAAAATATTAATGAGCCACGACCCATCGCACTGGAGGGCACAGGTATTGCAGGAATATAAAGATATTGACCTAATGCTGAGCGGGCATACCCATGGTATGCAGTTTGGTGTAGATACTAAATGGTATAAATGGAGCCCTGTTCAGTATATGTATAATGAGTGGGCAGGATTATATACCGAAGGCAATCAAAACCTGTATGTAAACAGGGGCTTTGGCTTCCTTGGTTATCCTGGCAGGGTGGGTATAATGCCTGAGATTACTTTGTTTGAATTGGGGTAAAAAAACAATTGATATTCTTGATTCATCAAAGGGACATCCCCCCACCCCCTTCGCTATCGCACAAAGGCCAAAGCACAAAGGGGGAGTTACAGCTTCAAGTTCATTTGGCTTTTTAGCTTAATTGAGCTTTTTAATCAATCCGGAATCAAGTACCTGAAAAATAGAGCCTCTTCAGTTTTCTACCTAAGGGCAATCAACTAAAACAGCAACAGGAAAGATTTACATCTTTCCTGTTGCTGTTTTATAAGTTCTTTAATTATATACTTCGAAAATTGACTAACCCAAAAGACAATCTAATTTTCTTATTTGAGGGTATGGGCTGAAACCAACCATTGCAGAATCGGTCAAACAAAATACTACCAATCCCTATGATGGCGTTGGTGCCATGGGCGATAACGTTTTTTATGAACATAATGCTCACGGTAATGGTAACGTCTCCAACGCCCCTCTCCGCAACTGCATACGAAAGCCAATAAAACTATAAAAGCAATAAACCTAAGTAGACTATATTTCATAATAAAACCCTGTTAAAAGTATTTACTTCATAAATACGCGGCTAATATCGGTATTTTTTTTTTATTTTTTTAGTCCCGACACCTAGTTTGTAAGAGATTGTTCCAGAATAGGTAAAATAAGCGTCAAAAAGAGACAATACCCACTAATACAAGGTAAAACCAAGCTATTTAAGAACCTTTTATTTACACCCTACTCTACTTTGCAAAATTCTTTGAAGTACTTGTTGTTCTTCTTAGCCATATCACCACATAGTTCAATAATATCCTTTTGCCATTGGTGTTTGTTAGCAAATTTCCTTAATTCATCGATAGTTGATGAACCCAGGCGGCCACTACTCCGCAGGTGGGCATAAGCCATAAGCCTTGCCATCTCCATGGCCACTTCGCTTAGTCCCTTAAAATCTTTTTCAAAATCAGCTACCGCCATCTTATTCTCCACCAGTTGCATTTCCTTTACCAGATACCAGATGCCATCTATTTCAACACTGGTGAGGAAGGCAGGAGAATTAAACTGCATCATATACCCTACTTTCTTTACCCTGATTGCATCATTATCAAATGAAGGTTGCTTCAAATCAATAAGGCCACTGTAACACGATGGACGAGACTGTTTTACGTCTATCAGATAACGTTTACCTTTTTTCTTGCTATAACAAAGCACGCAATAACGCTCCAGGCCAAGGCTGCCCGTACCTGCAATACGGTAGGCAATATCCTCAATTACCAGATGATTGAAATGGTCATTATGCTCCAACAATGCACCCATACCATCAAAAACGAGTGCTTTGCGGCTCTCGTCAATGGGCATAAAGTGTATGTTGTCGGTCTTAAGTAATAAAGCACCCTTGTGCTTATAAGTATGTTTATCAATAAATGATTGGCGGTCGAAGGTTTCCAGATTTTCGAAAAAGGTTTTAAAATGACCATAGGCCACATCCCGCTCCATCATCATGGCTTTACCAAGGTCTATGGTTTCGGTATAGGCTTCCATAATATCATGGATGGTTTTATGAAGGCCTATAGCGCCAGTTTTCATTTGTCCGGCGGCAATTACAATACTTGTAATAAAACGGGCTATCTCCGCTTCAGGTCCTGCAAGTATAGATTCATCAAAATCATTAAGGTCAAAATATACCAGTCGGTTCTCACCTTTGAAGGAGCCAAAATTCTCGAAATGCAAGTCGCCACATATCCAGGTTTTCACCTTTGGCTTGTCTTTGTACATTTTCACAAAATCCTGGGCAAATAAATGGCAGGTACCCCTGTAAAAACGAAACGGGCTTTCCTGTAGTGCCTTCCACTTCATTTCCTGCATTGTGGCAGGAATACCAGCATTATAATCGTTAATCCTTTTAATAACTGAAGCCATAGTGTAAAAATAACAATAATCTATTGGATAACTTTGATTTATATCATGCCATCCAACTCATGAAGTAATAATACTACTCTAATATTACTTGTGTATTAAATAATTTAGGAGGTAGAAATGTAAGAGAAAGAGTAAAATTATAGTGTGAAGCATTGAAACACTTGGATTTATTATAATTATTCTATTTTTCGGCTCGATTATTGCTGCTTGACAGAAAAACAACCTATATGAAAAAACAATTGCTATTCACATTCGTCCTACTATTTCAATTCACAATAACCCATAGCCAATCCTGGAGTCAATTATCTCCAGGACATCATATTTATTCCCAAGGTAACGGCATTTACCAAATGTGTTTCGACAACCACGAAAATCTATATGTGGCCGGTTGGCTTACCGACTCTATAGGTAATACAAGGGTTGCCAAATGGGATGGCACCTCATGGACTTATGTAGGCTATGGAAGTAGTGTATTAAATGGCTATGTTGAAATACAAACCATGATTGCTGATTCAATGGGAAATATTTATATTGGTGGGTCGGTTATGGATTCAACCTATTTTGTTGCAAAATGGGATGGGGCTTCCTGGACAAGGCTTGGAACTAGTCTATCACCTAGAAATCAAGTCCTATCCCTATGCTTAGACCCTGCAGGTAACTTATATGCAGCTGGCGTACTTCCTGATTCTACCGGACATCGTTTTGTTTCGAAGTGGAATGGAACATCCTGGACAAAACTTGGAATAGGTACACATGCATTAAATCCCAACTCAGTTATCAATGTATTATGTTCTGATGCTGCTGGAAATATATATGCTGCTGGGAATTTCACTGATGGGCCTACTGATACAAGTGGATATCTATATGTTGCTAAATGGGATGGCTCAAATTGGACTGAATTAGGAACTGGTGTATGCCATGCTTTTGAGGGCTGGAATGCTCAAATATATTCATTAGCAATTGATCATTCTGGCAATATTTATGCTGGTGGTTGGGTTTCAAGAGATTCTGATTTTGTTTCTAAATGGGATGGGGTTAGCTGGACAAAACTTGGCACATCAACTAATCGCTTACCAAATAACTCAGCAGTATATACAATGTGCCTTGATAAATTCGACAACCTGTTAGTTGGCGGAACATTTATTGATTCGGCTACCGGAAGTAATATGGTTGCCAAATGGGATGGAATTACATGGAGTGAATTAGGTAGTGGGACTGGTTCATTATACGCCAATGTTGAGATTTTCTCAATTATTAAAGATAAGACCGGCAACATATATGCTGGTGGAATGTTCAGGGATACAAGTATCACTTACCATATGGGCGGTGGAAATCCTGACCGACATCCAGTGTATGTAGCAAAATTTACCGACCCGGCTACGGGTATTTCCTCCGAACCTACCCTATTCGGATTAAGTTTCAATCCTAATCCTACGCATGATGCTATTAATATTTCAGGCGTCAACGAAACATTGAACTACCAATTGATTACTATTTCGGGTTCCAAAGTTTCTGAAGGCACTTTACAGCCTGGCACCAATAACTTATCAATGATTGGCCTGGCATCAGGGGTTTATTTATTGAATGTAACAAATGCGGCTGGGAATAAAAATACAGTAAGGATGGTGAAGGAGTGAGTTAATTTTCCAATTCATGTATACCCTAGAGATAAATTCAATCCTCAGAATATTTCCCCAACCACCTACCACTTTTAACCTTTCTTCACCAAAAAATCCTTTAAATTGCACGTACATCGATTTGTATGAATAATTATGACTGGCTGGTATCGAGGTTAGATGCTTTTATAAGGAAATATTATGCTAATAAGGTATTAAGAGGGACGCTGGTTTTCCTTTCATGCCTGCTTTTTTATGTACTTACAGTAAGCGTGGGTGAATATTATCTCTATCTGCCTGTATGGGCCCGTATCACTATTATGTCGGCTTTTGTGGGCCTGGGTGGTGGTGCTTTAGTAGTTTGGGTGATAATCCCTTTGAGCAAAATGGCCCGGTTAGGTAAAGTGATTAGCCATGAACAGGCAGCAGAAATTATTGGCCGCCATTTCCCAGAGGTTAGTGATAGATTATTGAATATCTTACAACTCAAAAGACATCCCGATAATAATGCCAGCCGTGAATTAGCTGAAGCCAGCATCAACCAAAAAATAGGTCAGATTTCGGTAGTGCCTATTGCCAGTGCTATTGACCTTTCAAAAAACAAAAAATACCTCCCATTTTTATTACCCTTATTGCTCATAGGTGTTTTTATTTTGGTGGCTGCTCCTAATGTTTTCAGGGAAAGTTCATCAAGGTTATTACAACCTACTAAGGCTTTTGAAAAGCCATCCCCTTTTAAGTTTATCATTAAAAACCCATCATTAATAGCTGTACGTAATTCAGATTTTGTACTAACTGTAGCTACAGATGGTAATGCATTGCCTGCCGAAGCCTCGATAGAGATTGGCAATGACCGTGTGCCTATGCAACCTGGTGAAAACCATACCTTTCAGTATACCTTTAAGAATGTTACCGAACAGGTTAACTTTAAATTTTATGCCGCAGGCTATAATTCGGGACCAAATACATTGAAAGTGGTTCAGAGGCCAGTACTTAAGTCGTTTAAAATACAGGTAAACTACCCTGCCTATACAGGCAAGAAAAATGAGGTGCGCAATAGCCTTAGTGATATGACCCTGCCAGTAGGTACTACCGTAAACTGGGCTTTCGTAACCGATCATACAGATGATGCAAGTATACACTTCGGCAGTGGAGCGCCTGTTGCGCTTAAAAATGATGATTCTAAGTTCGATTACCAATTCCGATTCATGAACGATACTGCCTATACCATTACCCTTCATAATAAGGAAGCAGCTGTGGCTGACAGCTACAGGTATCAGGTACAGGTAATACCCGACCAATACCCTGTAATACAGTTACAGCAGATAAAGGATACAGTATCGGGCAAAAAGGTGCTGTTATCAGGTAGTGCTGGTGATGATTACAGTGTTACCAGGGTGGCCTTTCATTATGAAATTAGTGATAAGAACAAGGTGGTAAGCACGAAAACCATACCTATAAAAATTAATGCCGGTGCGCTATCTTCATTCCAACATTATTTTGACATTGACGAGCTCAATCTTCAGCTTGGCCAGAAACTATCCTACTATATAGAGGCATGGGATAATGACGGCGTGCATGGCAGCAAGTCATCACGCAGTGAGTTAATGAGCTTTTTCATGTATAATGAAAAGCAAATTGACTCAGCTATAAACGAAAATTCACGCCAGATAAATTCAGGTATCAGCAGCAGTGCTGAAAAAACACAGCAATTACAATCTGATTATAAGGATGCACAGACAAAAATGCTGCAAAGCGAGAATATGGACTGGCAGCAACAACAGTCGCTACAGGAAATGATGAAAAAGCAGCAGGACCTTAAGACCAATGTGGAGAATATCAAGCAGAGGTTTGAGGAAAAAATGCAGCAAAGCGAGCAAAAGAAATACAGCGAAGCCATAAAGGAAAAGGAAAAAGAACTGGATAAACAGCTGGACAACCTGTTGAATGAGGAACTGAAAGAACAAATGAAGAAGCTGCAGGAGTTGATGCAGAAAATGAATAAGGACAAGGCTGTTGAAACCATGCAGCAAATGGAACAAGACAATAAGCTCTTCAAAATGGACATGAAGCGTATGGAAGAGCTGATGAAGAAGCTGGAGATGCAAATGCATATGGAAGATATGGCCAATAAACTGGAGGAACTGGCCAAGAAGGAAAGAGAACTGGAGATGAAAACCGAAAGGGCTGATAAGGATAATCAACCTAATAAGGATAAGAAGGACAACAAGGCTGCTAGTAAGGATGATAAAAACGGCGACAAGAAAGATGGCAAGGACGGAGATAAGAAAGATGGGAAAGACGGTGACAAAAAGGACGGCAAGGATGGGGATAAGAAAGACGGTAAGGATGGAAAAGATGGGAAATCGGGCGACAAAAAAGATGATAAGGCAGGCAATAAGGATGGAAAAGACGGGGACAAAAAAGACGGAAAACAAGGCGATGGCGATGGCAAAGACCAGAAAGAAGGAGCCAAAAAAGATAATGAAGATCTGATAAAAGAACAAAAGGAACTTAAGGACCAGCTTGACAAGGCCATGAAGGAAGACCTTAAGGAGGCCCAGAAAATAGCTAAGGAAACTAAGCAGAAGGACAGGCTGGATGAAGAGGAAAACAAAGCTGATGATGCCAAACAGGATATGGATGAAGGCAATGAAGACCTGAAACAAAAACAAAATAAGAAAGCCGGTAAAAAACAAAAAAGTGCTGCCGAAAAAATGGAAGCTATGGCCAAATCGCTGAAAAGCAAATCGGCTAGTATGGGAGGTGATGAAATTGATATAGATATCAAGGCTACCAGGCAGATATTGAGTAATTTAATCCGCTTGTCATTTGACCAGGAAGAACTGATGCAGGGGGTTAGGAATACATCAACATCCAGCCCGGTATTTATAGAGAACCAGGAAGAACAAAACAGGCTGCATGCCAATGCAGTAATGATAAGGGATAGTTTGTTTGAGTTAAGCAAAAGGGTGGAAAAACTATCGGCACAGGTAAATAAGGAAACCACCAGCCTGGAGCAAAACCTCAAGAGGACTGTAGATGACCTCGAAAACAGAAATGTAAGTGGAGCCATCACCGACCAGCAATATGCCATGACCCATACCAATAACCTGGCGCTGATGCTGAATGAATTGCTGGCTAACCTGATGCAGGCCCAAAATGAGTCTAAGAAACCCGGAGGATCAGGGAGCTGTGCTATGCCCGGTGGTAAGAAACCCGGAAAAAGCCCGTCGCAACAACTATCGGATATTATTACAGAGCAAAACCAGATGGGCGATGGAATGCAAAAAATGCCCGGCAAGCAAAAAAGCAATAAGCCTGGTGATTCTAAGGATGGTGAAAGCCAGGGAAAGAAAGATGGGCAGGGACAACAAGGAGGACAACAGGGACAAGGTCAAAAACAGGGACAGGGTGAAAACGGTGAATATGGTGATGCCGAACAATTAGCCCGCCTTGCTGAGCAGCAAGCCTCTATTCGCAGGAAAATACAGGAACTCACTAGCCTACTCAATAGCAAGGGCCTGGGTGGAAGTAAAGAACTAAGGGAGGCTGAACAGAAAATGGACAAAAACGAGACCGACCTCGTAAACCGTAGGATTAGCCCCGACCTAATGATGCGCCAAAAAGAAATCACCTCACGATTGCTTGAGGCTGAAAAATCGCTTCGTCAGCAAGAGCAAGATGATAAACGTGCTTCAAACTCTGCTCAGGAACTAAGTAGGCCAGTACCTGCTGAATTGCAGAAATACATTAAGGACCAGAAAGAATTATTGGAATTGTACAAAACCGTTCCACCACAACTAAAGCCTTATTATAAGGACATGGTGGAAAATTATTTTCATATTATAGGTACAAAGTAGATGATAGTATAGGCTTGTGTTGTATAGGATATTACACATTTTAATTTTCGAACTACAATCAATTTTTGGAACCCACATGGCGAACATGGCATGATTGTTGTACATAAATTAGGCTTATAGCATTATTGGAGAATTTTATTTTGAAAATTGAAATTCCAAACAATAATGCTTAACTTTAAGTTAGTAATTTAATGAACTAATCTAAAACAGTGGCCTATGTTTTTCACACGTACACACACTACCCTGTTTCCCTTGCCTAAAGACGAGTTGATCGACCGGTTGATAGGCAAGCATGTATCCATCCACAATATTGATTTTGAGATCTTTGAAGAGGACGGATTACTGAAGGTAATTCCCCATGCCGAGCAGGTAGAAGAGATTAAAACCCTGCCAATAGCCAAACTAAACCTGGTGGCTGAGGGCAAAAACACTAAAGTAGTGGCAACTTTCAAAATGCGCCGGCTTGATGCAGGTGGCCCATTCCTGATAGTTATCTTTTGTGCTTTCCTGTTTATCACATCCATCACATTGTTGTTTGTGGACCGTGCAGCTCAATTGATTTCTTATTCCATGTTAGGGGCAGGCAGCCTTATACTAGCTTTGTTTTCTTACCGTTTGCAGACAGGGTATTTTGATTATATCCGTAAGATAAGAGGCTACATCAAATCGAGGGTTACCCCGCAGGTAGCAAGCACTAAGCGGGCTGAGGCTGTTATGGCCTAATATCAAAGAAGGATTAGGGGCCTGTCCCCCCAGCTTCATTGATAACCTATAATCTGTACTAGTACAGAAGGTGGAAAACACCCTCTTTAGAATTATTTGCCCTTCCCTCTCCTAATAGCCCCTACCAACGATATACACCTTAAGATTTGCAGGATATTGGCCTTTTAGCTCTTTATTATTATCATATCACCCTCATCAAAACCAGTAGCAATAACTTTGGCCTTATTGAAAAAGGATTTTGCAAACGCTTCCGACTGGCAATATTCATCAAGTTTCTCTACTATAATATCAGTTACTGCATCCCATTCCAGGTCGCTAAATTCTTCTTCTGGTAAATCAAGATAAGCCTCTTCGGGCATAAAATCATATACAGGTCCATCCTCCGTCATATCAATAGGGCAGGCCCAGTCGCCATTTTCTTCATTATAATTACCCGAGCCAATGAGATAGAGGGTATAGCCCTCTTCGTCTTCAAACAAACCGAAGAAATAAGCCTCGATATTATCACCGGGATTGGATGTAGCCACGATACCACTTATCCACTCATTAAACAAAGCATCAAACGCCATAAAAATTGTTGTTAGATTAAGGGCTGCAAAATACAGTTTTTAGGGTGATAATTGTGTTTTCAATGTTAAGGACTATTGGAATTTATGTATAATGAGTATTGCCTTTTTGAATTGAACTATAATTTCATTTAGTCAAACAATTTCACCTGCATCCCTAACTACATACCTTACCTTTTACCCTACTTCACCTGTATATAATACACAAAGCATTGCTTTACCTGGTATTCATCCCACCATTTAGATGGGGGTATGCCTTCGGAGGTGAGTGCACAATAGGAGCTGCTGCCTGGCTTGTCTTTTAAGGCAAATGGCAGGCTATAAGCAAAGATGGCTTGTCTTTCGGCCCCAATGGCTAGCTTGTTGCCGGACAGCACAAAGCGCATACTATAATTAATACCCGTCTCTACAGTTGTTACATAGTTGCTGGAATGGAAACGGGGATAGAATATAGACATTAATGATGAGTCAGGCTGGCCATGTGATAATAATTTGAAATGAAACGTATCTGACACTGCCTGATACAAAAATGAGGGCAAGCCCTTGAACATATTTATCGTGGTTTTTTTCTTTCCTTCCAGGTATTCTTCAAGGGTAATTATAACCTCATTACCTT
>CANGSR010000138.1 GCA_947456055.1 Chitinophagaceae bacterium | reverse complement strand
CCCTATTATACCAATGGCCACTGGGCAATGACCGAATATGGCAATACCTGGGTATCAGACTACCCATGGGGGTGGGCCTGTTTCCATTATGGCCGCTGGACATTCGACCCCTATTATGGCTGGTTGTGGATTCCAGGCTCCATCTGGGGGCCGGCTTGGGTAGGCTGGCGTTCTGTTGATGGTTATTATGGATGGGCGCCATTTGGCCCCGGCTACGAACTATCATCAAGCCTTGAGTTTTCATGCCCTAATGACTGGTGGGTATTCATACCACCACAATACGTACATACCGGCAATTATTATAGGTATTGGAACGGACCTAAAAACAATAAAGAGCACATCAAAAACTCAGTAGTAGTTACCAATGTTTACGAAAGCAACCATGTAAAATATGCTCCCGGGCCAAGGGCAAAAGAAGTGGAAGAAAAAACGCATAAACCATTAACCACTTATCATTTGGCCAACTCAAATAACCTGAATACAAAATCGCACCTCAACGTAATAAAGATGTACCGTCCGGCCGAAATAACACCGGTTTCATCCATCAACGGGCAGCGGGTAATACCACCAAATGTGGTAGGCGCACCGCAGCAAATAGGCAAGCCGCAAAGCCTTACAGGCCATAATACCACCACCCCTGAATTCAAGGGTACATTACCCAAAAACCAGAACGAGGATGTACCTGGAACACATTTCATTGAGCCGCAAAAAGCAGCTCCGGCTCCTAAAAACCATACCAACCCCTACGAGTGGGATGTAAACACCCCAGTAAAACCAGAGCGCAGGGTAGAGGCGCAACCCCAGCAGGCACAACCCCAACAATCCCAGCCTATGCGCCCCCAACCACAACAGGCTCAGCCCCAGCAACAACAACCTCATCCACAGGCTCAACCCCAGCAACAGCCACGCCCGCAATCACCACAACAAGCCCAACCCGCCCCATCAAACCGGGTACCGGTACCTGCACAGCAACCAAGACGATAAAATCAATTATACATATTTTAAGCCACCCTCGAAATAATATTTTGGGGTGGCTTTTTTGTTTGGGTTTGAATTAGGGTTGAGTTGGGAATTGTATCGCTTGCATGCATTGGTTGAAGCATCACGCTTCAATTCGCAAAGGACGCTTCGACTAGCCCTTTATTTTTTATGGATTTATGATGTGTCTGCCCAATAGCAATCCCCCACCTGAATGGTGCTAACGCCACTAGTGCCCAATAGCATGATGAAGCCGGGACAATAATCCTTTTTTAATTATCATGCTTTTCCACTCCCTTCCGCTTTACCCCGAAATCGACCCGGTAATAAAAAATGGGGAGGAAGCCTAGTTGGTATTGGTAATAGAAAGGCTCCCTGCCGCCGGTTTGCTGGTAGAGGCCATAACTAAATGTTTGGGATAATATATTTTGGGTATTGAATACGTTTACAAGGTCGAGGGCCAGCTCGTGGGTGAGCCTTTTGGAGTTGAAGCGCACACCCAGTTTTAGGTCGGTACGGAAATAAGATTTGAACTGCAGGCTGTTCCTTGCACTGTCGATAATCACCATATCGCCCAGCGAATCTGATGCAGGGCCGTTTACTGGCGAATACAATTTGCCGCCAATAAAGGTTGCCTTAAGCCCCGTGGTGAGGGTGCTGTACTTGCCCAGTTTCCTTTCGTAACCCGCAAGTATATTAAAGGCATATTTACTGTTGTAGTCGGTATTGCGGTAAACACCATCATTACCCATCGCCTGCGAGTTGAACAGGCTTCCAGATAACAATACATAGTACCCATGGCTGAATGATTTTTCAAGGGTTGCCTCAATGCCATAGTTATAACCCTTGCCCGTATTCTGCAAAGTATCGGGAAAATTACGTGAGTAACCGCTACCCTGGTCCAGGGCGGAGTAGGATGAACCTTTGCGGGTCTCAACCGGTACATCAAACAGGTATTGGTAATAGGTTTCCAGTTTTAGCCTCACCTGTTTAGAGAGCACCCTGTCGTATCCCATAATAAAATGGTGGCTGCGTGTGAATCCTATATTGTAATTCTGCATATCACCTGCGGCATTACCTGGCTCATGTGCAAAGTATTGGTACAGGGGTTGCATTTGGCTATGCAGGCCATAGCCTGCCGTGAGGAAATCACTTTTACTCATAGCCCACCTCATACCCAGGCGTGGTTCCAGCGACTCAGAACCATTATGCGAGAGGTATTGGGCATGTATACCACCCGTGAAGGTAAGATTATCGGTAGGGCGGTATTTATACAATACATATGCCTGAACCAGGTTGGTGCCCCCATTGAAGTTGAGCCTGTTTTGCCAGTCGAGGCGGGTAGGGGGGTATTGCCGGCTGCTGTCTATGAGGTTCAGGTGGTAATAATTATTGATAATACCGAATTTAAGGGTCTGCTGGGTACTTAGTTTTTTGTTCACATACCAGTGTGCTACTGTTGTGGCAGTGGTGAATGAATACCCCAATATAGGTTTGAGCGGGTAGATCACCGCATTGGTGCTTGTGTCGCGGAATACATAATTATGGTTGGCCAATACCTCATTTCCTGTTTGGGCTATGGTGAATTTGGTAAATGTGGACTTATTGAATGTATGGCTGAATGTAGCACCTATTATGCCGGTATTAGATGTGAAATACTGGTCACGGTCGCTCTCGCCATATAGTTGTGAGCTGGTTTGTTTCAGGGTGCTCACCACAAGGTCTATATTGCTTAAGCCACCAATTCCAAAAAATGCCAGGTCTGATTTCTTGCCCAGGGGGATATTCACCTTGAAAGTCGCATCCTGGTAATTCGGGATGGATGTTGATCCAATCTTGATGTTCAAACCCTCAAACATTTTAAGCGTGGAGTAGCGGTAAGAAACCAGGAAGGAGGCTCCACCTTTTTTAGATAGCGGCCCTTCGGCTGCTAGCTCGGTACCCAGGAAGCCAAACTGACCTGTAAACTCAAACTTATCGCTATTGCCATTCCTCAGCCTTAGGTCGAACACACCGGCTACGGCATCGCCATATTCGGCAGGGAAGGCACCCATGAAAAAATCGCTGTTAGCCAGGGTTTTGCTATTCAGCATACTCACTGGCCCGCCAGTGGTGCCAGGTATAGAAAAGTGATTAGGGTTGGGTATATCTACACCCTCCATGCGCCATAATACTCCCTGCGGACTATTGCCCCTCACCACAATGTCATTGCGTGAGTCATCGCCACCCTGTGCACCTGCAAAGTTAGATGCCATACGGGCAGGGTCGCTGCGGCTACCGGCATATCGCTCGGTCTCCTGCACATCGAAGGTTTTGGTACTTACCAGGGCCATATCATTAATGTGTTCCCGTTTTTGGGTCACCACTACCTCGGCCACCTTAACTGCCATTTCCTCCATTTCCAGGGGTAGTATTACCTCTTTGGCCGATGTTACCAGCACATCATTTAGGGTTATGCTTTGGTAGCCTATATAGCTCACCGTGATGGTATGCTTACCCACCGGTACATTCTCAATCACGAACTTACCATCCACATCTGTGGCCCCACCAATAGGCGTAGCGAGGTCTGTAATACCTACGCTAACCCCTATGAGTGGTGATTTAGATTCTTTTTCAATCACCACACCCTTTATCCGCTGCACCCGCTGAGCCATGCATAATACGGGAAATAATAAAACCAGTAAAAACAGAGATCTAACCATATTGAAGCTTTTAGCTGTTAAGATACTACAAGATGGACATAAACAAAATGTTTATCAAGAATGGGGACGTAAGAATCAGAATTTGCACTGACGCAAGTGTTCCGCAGGACCACTTGTGTCTACACAAATTAGCCGGTCTGTGACCGGAATTCAAATAACCCATGCTGAACAACCACAAAAGCCCAATAAATAACAACATCGCACTGACGCAAGTGGAATACCGGTTAAGAGATGTTCATATTAGCTTGCCAGCCTCAATACTTCTCAAACCAATCGAATTTACTATGGATGATATTGTCTTTTTCTTTGGTAATGTAGTCCAGGTAGGAGCGGGCGGCAGATGAGAATTTCTTGTTTTTTAGCCATATCAGGTGCCAATTGGTTTGGATAGGGAAGTTTTTTACGGGTATTATTTGTAGTTCGCCATTGCTTAGCTCATTTTTAATGCCTATCAGGGGCATTATTGATGAGCCAAGGCCGGCTATCACGGCTTGTTTCACTGCCTCGTTTGACGTTAATTCCATCTTTTTAAGTACCGGTAATTTGTTTTCATTGATAAACCGCTCCATTACAAGCCTGGTGCCTGATCCGGGTTCGCGGTAGATGAGGGGTAGCTGTTCAAAAATTGAATAATCGTTAATCCCTTTATCGAATTTGGTTTGGGTATTGCCAACGAGGTATAATTTATTGAGCATCAATTTTACACTCTCCACAGCCAGGGATTCGGGCAGGATGGAAACCAGGGAAAAGTCGACTTCGTTTTTCTCAAGGCTTTCTATCACTTTGGCCTTATTGGTTACGTCCATGGCTAGTTCTATTCCGTGGTGCATATTCAGGAAATCAGCCAAAAAATAGGGCATCACATATTTACCTGTTGATACTATCGAGATTTTTAGTCGGCCTGTCAACTGGCCTTTATGGGCCAGGGTTTTGTAGTTGAGCTCATAGACTCCTTCCAATATTTGGCCTGCTGCGGTGGCTATTTCATTGCCAAATTCGGTAATGTATAATTGCCTGCCTACAACCTCAGTAAGTGGTAGGTCGAACTGGTCCTGGAAGTTTTTTAGCTGTATAGATACTGCGGGTTGGGTTAGGTGCAGCTCTTCTGCTGCCTTGGTAATACTGGCTGTTTGGGTGACTTTAAGGAAGATTTTGAGCTGGTTCAGTGTGTAATTCATAAAAATATTTTATGGTAATCATTGCAAAGTTAAATAAAAACTAATGGATTTAATGATTCAATTTTGTGCCATCAAACGCAAAGGATACCAATAAAATATAAAAATGATGCTTGAAAATTTGAAAATAGGGATTTTGGGAGGGGGGCAGCTGGGGGCTATGTTACTAAGGTATGCTATAGATTTTGGCCTTAATGTATCAGTACTAGACAAGGATAGTGATGCCCCATGTGCCAGACATACGGGTCAATTCTGCATAGGCGACCCAATGAATTATGATGCAGTAGTGGGGTTTGGTAAGGGCCTGGATATCATCACAATAGAGAAAGAAGCAGTGAATACACAGGCACTGAAATACCTGGAAGGAACAGGTGTAAAGGTTTACCCCTCGCCTGAAATAATAGAAATTATCCAGGATAAATACGTTCAGAAACAATTTTTAATTGGAAATGGGATACGTGTAGTGCAGGGTATTTTGGTTAATGGCAGGCAGGACCTGGCCCAATATGTGGATAAATTTCCGGCTTGCCTTAAGAAATGTAGGAATGGGTATGACGGCAAGGGGGTTATGATTATTAATACAGAGGCGGATATAAATGAGGCATTTGATGAGCCTTGCGTACTTGAGGAGTTGGTGGAGATTAAGCATGAACTATCGGTAATAGTTTCCCGCAATGAAAATGGGGATGTTGAATGTTATGACCCTGTATTGATGGTTTTCAATAAGGAGCGTATGATACTCGATTTCCAGATGTGCCCTGCGAATATAGATATTGAAGTAGCCATAGCAGCTTGCAACCAGGCTATAAAAACCGCTGAGGCCCTGAAGTTGGTAGGTATTTTGGCTGTAGAAATGTTTGTAGCCACCAATGGAATTATCTATGTAAATGAACTGGCGCCTAGACCACATAATAGTGGCCACCATACTATAGAGGCTAATGTTACCTCCCAATTTGAACAGCAGATGCGCCTTGTTCTGCAACTGCCAATGGGTAGTACTAAGCTGCTGAAACCTTCTGTAATGATTAATGTTTTGGAACCAGCCGCTTATAGAAAAAGTGCCATTCGTGATGCGCTTAAGACAACCCTAAGCACGGATGATGTACACCTGCATTGGTATGGTAAGAAATCTGGCATGCCAGGCAGGAAAATGGGCCATATTACCATAACAGAAACCACCATAGAAAATGCACTGGCAAAAGCAGTAATGATTCGTCACTTATTAAAAATTGAAAATGAAGGAAAGTAAAGTAGCTATCATAATGGGTAGCAGTTCGGATGCAGCAATTATGAGGGCAGCCGTGGATGTAATGAATGAATTTGGCATCCCCTATGAATTTGCTGTAGTATCGGCACACCGTAGTCCGGAATGGATGTTTGAGTTTGCCAGGGACGCCGAAACCAACGGGATAAAGGTGATAATAGCCGGAGCTGGTGGGGCTGCCCACTTGCCCGGTATGATGGCTGCCCTCACCGTGGTGCCAGTAATAGGGGTACCCATAAAATCGTCAAATTCTATAGATGGTTGGGATTCATTGTTGTCAATAGTCCAGATGCCCAATGATGTTCCGGTAGCTACAGTAGCGGTAAATGGGGCCCACAATGCAGGGATACTGGCTGTAGAAATGCTGGCTATAGCCGATAGCGTATTGCGTGAAAAACTTGTGGCACTAAAAGTGAGGAACCAGGAAAAGGTGAGGCAGCAAAATTTATCACTCAATAATTAACAATAATCAATCCATATCAATGAACTACAACTTACTAATCAGTAATCTTACCAATCCCACTTTGCTGTTTTTTGTACTGGGGATTGTGGCCGTAATGGTGAAGAGTGACCTTGAAATACCGGGTTCTGTCTCAAAGTTTATCTCGCTGTATTTACTATTCTCAATAGGCTTTAAAGGCGGGCAGGAACTGGCTCATAGTGGCCTGAATAAGGAAATCCTGATTACTCTGGTATTATGTATTGCGTTTGCAGCCCTGGTACCCTTGTATACATTTTTCATATTGAAGCGGAAATTATCCATTGAAAATGCAGGGGCAATAGCTGCCACCTATGGGTCGGTAAGTGCGGTTACTTTTGTAACTGCTACTTTGTTTTTGGAGAATAGTAAGGTGCCCTTTGGTGGCCATATGGTGGCCGCAATGGCACTTATGGAAGCCCCGGCTATCATTATAGGAGTTATGCTCATGAGGCATTTTGGGGGTACAAGCGCAAAGGGTAGCTTTAAAACCCTCATGCATGAGTCGCTCACTAATGGATCGGTGTTAATGATTACCGGTAGCCTGATAATAGGGATTATTTCTGATGCAAAGGGGGCAGAGGGTATCAAGCCCTTCACTACAGATATTTTCAAAGGGTTCCTTGCCATCTTCCTGCTGGAGATGGGTATGGTGGCAGCACGGAGATTTGCCGCATTCAGAAATTATGGATGGTTTGTTTCAACCTTTTCAATTGTGGTGCCAATAGTTAATGGCGTGCTGGCTATAGCTGTTACCCATTACTTTCCTATTGCGGCAGGCAATCGCTTATTAATAGCCATCCTTGCTTCGAGTGCTTCTTATATTGCCGTGCCGGCAGCTATGAAACAGGCTGCACCTAATGCCGACCCGGGGCTATATGTACCAATGGCTCTTGGATTGACCTTTCCATTCAATATTACTTTTGGCATGCCGTTGTATTGGATGCTGATACAATGGTTTTAAATCAGAATTTACGGAATTTTAGAATTTCCAGTATTCATCACAGGCTTTTTAATTGGGAAAAATTGTTGTCCCAGCTTCTTTACGCTATTAGGCTGTAGTGGCGGTAGCACCATTCAGGTGAGGGAATGCTATTGGGCTTTTCCAATATATATAAATCGTAAATTATGTGGGGAGGGTAATGCTGGTGGCTTCTTTTGCCCCAATGCCCCTTTTCTGAAAATACTTATTTTTCCATTTAGGGCATAGTTGTGCTTGTAAGTGATTGATTGTTAATTACATGTGCGTTTTATTCATTTGAATTATTGCCCCAAAATGCCCCATTGTTACCATTGTTGTCTGAACCACTGATGGAAGCTGATTATTATGATTTCGCTGAGTGACAAAGGACTATGATTTCCCCAAATAGGGGGTTGATTTGACAACTTTTAGAAAGTTGTCAAATCTTACACTCTTTTGCACCTACCCACGTTTTAGCACCCCGGGGTGGGTGCAACGTTCTGGGGTGTGGTTGCAAATTTTGGGTTGGGGGAAGATGAATACGTTCGGAGAAAGGGGTTTATTGGCAGTTCCTGATGTCCCTGTGGAGCATTAGGAACAACGTTGTAGAGACGGATTCAATCCGTCCCAAATGCGCATGTCAGGAAATGAAAACCCGGAATTCATATATATTGCCATTATTACGTAGAGACGGATTGAATCCGTCTCAATTGCGCACGTCACGAAATGAAAATCCGGAATTCATATATATTGCCATCATTTCCGGAGACGGATTCAATCCGTCTCTACCATGACAAAATCCCGCCGATACTACATTACTCAATCTCGTAATTCAAAAAATTGTCTCGCCTTATAATGTATATGCGACAATTGGACTAGTGGCGTGGTACGCTATTGGGCTGGAGTAGTTATTGGGCTTTTGTTCTCCGAATGCCTGTCGCAGACAGGGTTACTTAGGTAGACACTAGTGATCCTACGGAACACTTGCGCCAAAGGGGGGAATTGCGCAAACTATTTTTTTTTAAATGAGAAAATATCCACAATAATTACTAAATTCGTTAAAGCAATACCTTATTTTTTAAAACCTATATAAGCTTATGAAGAATCTATTCGTTTTTCTCCTCGTATTATGCGCCTTCTGCGCCAAAGCACAAAAAATTACTACCATTGCTGGCACTGTCGATATGACCAATACAGGAGATGGTCTATTGGCAATAAATGCCAGCATAGAGATGCCATATGGCGTAATGCTATACAATAATGATAAAAGACTACTTATAGTAACCCAAACCAGAATAAGGGAGATTGATTTGGTGACGGGTATAATATCCACATTTGCAGGTCATGGAGGGTTTACATCTACTGGCAATGGTGGCCCTGCAACCGATGCTAATTTGTATTGCAATAAAGGCAATATTTGCATGGATGGTGAAGGGGCTTTTTATGAGCCGGAAATGTTTGATTATATTGTTAGAAAAATAGATAGTGCTACCAGAATAATTAATGGATTTGCGGGTACTATCGGTATGTATGGTAATCATGGTGATACAGGTCATGCATCAGTGGCTACATTACATTTTCCGCAATCTTTATGCATTAACAAGATGCATAAGTTATTATATGTTGCTGAATATGATCGTCAGATTAGGATGATCGATTTGGTAACAGGAATAATTACTTCTCTGTTAAGCAAATCAGTGAGTGCTTTTACAGAAGATGGGCATCCGGCAAGTGTTACAAATCTTTATATGCACGATGGTATTGAAGTTGATAGTATTGGAAATCTATATATTCCAGAATGTAACACCCATACGATTAGGAAGATAGATTATGCAACTAAAATAGTAACTACAATAGCAGGCAATGGCACTTGGGGCTACTTGGGTGATGGTGGTGTAGCTACCGCAGCAAGCCTGGGTTGTCCGGCTTATTTGTGTTTCGATAAGAAAGGTAATTTATATTTTACAGATAGCCGATTTGGTATCATACGGCGTATTGATGCTATTACTAATATTATTACTACAGTTGCAGGTATTGATACAATGGGATTTTCAGGTGATAATGGCCCTGCAACTAATGCCGCTCTAAACGAACCATTAGGTATTTGTATTGATGGGTCTAACAACTTATACGTATCAGATAGTCGTAATTATCGCATTCGGAAAATAGCACTCGATGATACCGCCTATACCATAGGTATAAAAACTACCACCAAACCCCAACCCCACATCTACCCGAACCCAATCCGCAACACCCTACATATTGATAATATAACTGGCAATACCCAATACCAACTATACAATATGATTGGTATCATCTCTAAGCAAGGCATCCTATACGCAGGTAATAATAGCTTATCCACTGAGGGTTTATTACCCGGTATCTATACCCTTGTACTTAAGGATGAAGATGGTATGAAATCTGAATACAGGGTGTTGAAGGAGTAGTTGTGGCTTAGTGCATGTCATTGTAAAATTCTAACTAGTCGACCCTCAAAAAGCCTGAAAGCAGCCACCAGCTTGATTTTTGAATTAAAATATGTGGTATTAAGTACAAGCTATTATAAAAAGTTGCAAAAATCTTGCAATTTAGAGTATGCTTACGCCACAGAAAAAAATTACACATCAGCTAGGAATGTTCTCCGGGCTTGCTGACCAACTCGACCAAAGGCATCCTTTATTTATACTGGCCCATAAAATTGATTGGTCGGTTTTCGAAAATGCCTTTAAAATTTACTATAGTGAAAAGATGGGCAAGCCGTCAAAGCCTATCCGTCTTATGGTGGCTTTGCTCATACTTAAATATTTGCGCAACTTAAGTGATGAGAGTGTAGTAGCTCAATGGGCAGAGAATCTTTATTATCAATATTTTAGTGGTGAGCATCATTTTCAACCAACGATTCCTTGTGTTCCTACAGAACTTATTGCATTCCGACAGCGGATAGGCGAAGCAGGTGTGGAATTGATTCTTAAAGAAAGCATACGTGTTAATAAGCCGCCTGATCAGGGAACCATGTCAGTAGTAAGTGTAGATACGACAGTCCAGGAGAAAAATATAACCTACCCTACAGATGATAAATTGTACAAAAAAATAATCACTAAATGTTGGAAGATAGCCGATATAGAAGGAATTGATCTTCGCCAGTCCTACACCAGGTCTGTAAAGAAACTAAGTCATAAGCAACGTTTCAAGAACACTAAGAATGGCGCCAAAGATGCTCGTAAAGCAAATAAGAAGATAAAGGTTATTAGCAGGCAGGTTGGTAAGAGAAATAGCAAGGAAATTGTCTTTAAACAGTCTTGGTATTTATTTGAAGGATTTAAAACTCTATCAGCGGGTTCTAACCCAAGCGCGTGGCGACAATAATAAAATTTACAGCCTACACGAGCCTGATGTAAAATGCTATTCAAAAGGTAAGGAGCATAAAAAATTTGAATTTGGAAGCAAAGCTTCCATAATTGTTGACCAAGGCACTGGTATAATAATGGGTGCTATCAATTTCACCGAAACATTACATGACTCCAAGACACTACCGGAAGCGCTAGAACAATACACGCGCCTCACTGGCAAAGAACCCGAAAATGTATTTGTAGATAGGGGCTATAAAGGGTTGCCTGTTTATAAATCATCAAAAATAAATGTACCTAAACCAGATAAAAACATTAGCAGGTCAAAGCGAGGCAACCATAGTAAAAGAGCTGCAATTGAACCAGTTATTGGACACCTAAAAACAGATTACAGGTTATGTCGCAACTACCTTAAAGGCATATTAGGTGATTTAATGAATGTGATTTTATCAGCTGCTGCCATGAACTTTAAACGAGTCATGAACCTCTGGCGTACAGGGGCAAGCATCAGTTGGCAACTCATTTATATCATACATATATTTGTTATCAGATATTTATTGCCCAAAAATTTGAAACCGACTTTTTGAGGGTCGACTAATTAGAAATGAATTAAAGCAGGATATTTTGAGTGGCGATGTTTTTGTTTTCGTAAATCGCCGCCGCAGCCATATTAAATTGCTCACCTGGGAAGGTGATGGATTTGGACTTTATTATAAACGCCTG
>CANGSR010000137.1 GCA_947456055.1 Chitinophagaceae bacterium | reverse complement strand
GGTATAGGTCGTTGCGGACCCTGAACCTTACCTGCTCCAATAAGTGGTCCACGTCAAGCATCTGAACGCCTGATGTGTAGAAAATTTTCTTACCACGGCGAATCACTTCTTCGGTTCCATGGTTGTAAACGTATCTTAGTATTGGGGGTAGTGACATTTATCAGAGCTCCGGTTCAAAAAAGGCAATCTGCAAAAGTACCGAAAAAGGGCCGTTCTTCCATACGGCCGAGTATAAATAAATGTTAATGCAGAAAAGCAAATTAAATGATTGTTAGCTAAAAGTATTGGGATAGCTCACGTATAGCAATGGAGACAAATACATAATTAAAGCATGCTTTTTATAAACTTTAGTCCTTTAAAGCGATTGAGGCTAATAATGAAATTATGCGTAATGGTTATAATGATTTTTTACGGGGATTTTAAATCCCCTACCATAGGTTCGGGATTGCAAATCCCGACCAGCGGCGCTTGACTACGGATTTATTATTGTTTCGCAAGTCGGGAGACTTGCTGCCACCACGACGTAGTCTGAAGACTAACGCCGAACAATCATCGTTTATCCTTTATAAACTATTCAATTCTCTTGAAATATTCTCCCTTGCTTGTTTTTCAAATGGGGCGAATTGGGGAGTATGGTAGATCTGCTCCATTTTAAGGAAGCTTTGTAATACCTTTTTCCTGCCGGGATTATAAAGCAGGTCGGGGTAAAAGGAAAACTCTTTTCTTACATTTTGTCGATAGGAATCATATTGTACGGGGGACTGCCCCAGAATAGCCATATCGGCATCGAGTAGTAGGTTGCAATCATTATCAATGGAGGGTTGATGGCTTTTGGTGGCTAAAATCCAATCATGGCATTTGGATATTGTCTTTTCTGGTACCCCAATTGACTTCATTCGTTCGGTGGCTAATTTTGCACTTTTTTCTTCATTATCACTGCCCGGTACTTTGTAGATGATATCGTGATAATATAGGGCAAACAGAACTGTATCCCAGTCGGCTATGCATTTTTCAGACTCCCTTAAGCCCAAATAAACTTGCTCCAAATGGGATATATTATGGTAGTGGCGGAATTTATGAGAATAGGCTTGTTGTATCTCCTGCCATAAAGATGTGGCTATATCTGTATCAGGGCAATACCTACCGACAAGGGAGACAAAGGTTTCTTTTAATTCACCAAATACATAATACACTTGATTCTAGTTTTCACGTTTTACGATAGGTAAAAAAGCTAGTTTTTCGGAAGTCCAATGGTCGAACAAAAGGTTCAGATAGTGGTTTTCTTCCTTGGTAATTACCTTATCGGCCTTGGCTAGTTGTATCGCAAAGCGAATGAGGTTCATCAACTCCATCTCGGTGGCATCATCATAAAAATCATCCATCATTTTCAGGAAGTGGCCTTCCCATTCGTCGGGTTTCAGGTTACTGATGATGTCCATCTGTTTATCCAGATTTACATGTATCGGGAATTCCTGATTCAGGTAGCGACGGATGACTTTATCTTCCTCACCCGATATCCTGAAATCAACTGCAGACAATATCATCAGCAAATGATATCCTGCAATAGTTTTATTGAGTCGGTTATTTGGCATAGTTTGATATACGATAGGTTATTAAATCAGGTTTGCGACGCAAGCAATAAATCAAGGTCGGTATACTTAAAATTAAATCTTTTAGCGATAGGGGCATTGGTAACACATCCCTTGTACATATACACCCCACGCCTGATACCACTTTTAGCCACTATCAACTCTTCTACCCCACCCAGGTCGGCACATTGCTGCAAAATGGGCATCAAAATATTACTAATGGCCCTCGATGCCGTGCGGGAAACCGCCGATGCTATATTAGGCACACAATAATGTATTACATCATATTTCTTAAACACAGGTTTTTCGTGTGAGGTGAGTCTTGAAGTTTCAAAACAGCCGCCACGGTCTATACTAACATCTATGATCACCGAGCCCGATTTCATATTGCTTACCATCTGCTCGGTGACAACCATTGGGGTGATACCATTAATGGGTTTTACTGCCCCTATGGCTACATCTGCATTCCTTAGCTCCTCGGCCAGTGTTACCGGCTCCATAACCGATGTAAAGCAACGCCTGCCTATATTGTTTTGCAAACGCATGAGGCGGTAAACAGAATTATCGAAAATTTTCACCTCTGCGCCTAGTCCAAATGCAGCCCTGGCGGCAAACTCACCAACTAAACCAGCACCGATAATCAATACCCTGGCTGGTGGCACACCCGAGATACCGCCCAATAAAACGCCCTTACCATGCTCTGTATTGCCCAGGTAACGGGCTGCAGTTATTATTGCATAGTTGCCCGCTATCTCACTCATAGAGCGAACAATAGGGTAAGAACCGGCATCGTCCTTTATAGATTCAAATGCTATGGCTATAATTTTCTTGGCTATCAACTGCTCCATAAGGCCAATTTTGAGCATTGGCATATGGATGGGTGATATGACCACCTGATTAGGTTGCAATAGTATTGCCTCCTCCTCGCTAATTGGTGCTGATTTTATAATGGTAGTTGCCTTGTACAGTTCATGCTTATCATAAACAATCCTGGCACCGGCCTCGCTATAGTCATTATCAAAATAAAAAGACCCTTCGCCGGCAGTATGCTCTACCGCCACATCGTGGCCGTCGTTCACCAAAACAGAAACAGCCTCGGGAGTGAGGGCCACACGATTTTCCTGAAATGAATTTTCCTTAGGGATACCGATGAACAGTTGCTTTTTTTTAGGGGCAATCTGCAAGGTTTCCTCTAAAGGAGTGTAAGAAAAAGACGGAGAAACATACGGTTTTTTACTCATACAGCCACGAATTCTATATCAACGACAATATAGGATATTACTTTTTACAAAAGAAATTTTTAGGTGAAAACCTGTGAATCTTATAAGTTCTTTAGTCTAAAAAAAACTTATAATTCTTTAACCTTAACCCAGCGACTCCATGTAGTATCACTTATTTACCATCTAAAACTTCCCTGTATTTCAATATTTCCTGCTTTGTTATTTTGTGAAAAATAATTGACATTTGGAACGAAAAGAAAACAATCTGAAATTTTCAATAAAAATATACTCTATGAAACAAGCTATTTTACTATCTATACTTGCACTTATAGTTATAACTCCAAATACCTCTTGTACAAGATATTCTTCATGCATTTGCTATAAATCAGGCGTAGTAGACACTCATTTGTATTTCAACAATGTATCACTTTCTGATACACGTGACAAATGCAATGCCTACAAAAACCAGGCCCAGATGGACTCCTGCAGTGCATATATGGAACAAAGAAAATAAACAGGACTTATTCGTAATAAGTATACCTGGTCTCAACATATCCATCTGGTATGCGTTTGCCACCTACCAACTTATAGGATGTATAGTTGGTAATATTACCGGCCTTATCGTATTCAAACGACCTGAAAACATTGTTGCCATTTTCATCTATGCTGCCATTTTCTTTGTAATAGAGCATCTGCACTACATTTTCTTTGGCATCGTAGGTATAAGCGGTTTTGGTTTTAAAACTACCATCTGCATTGTAGTCGGTCATTTCGGTGCACCTGCCTTCCCCATCATTTTTCCTTGTCCATTTAGTCGGTTTATCACTTTCAGGTTTGTAGGTGGCGCCTGATACTTTAAAGCCGTTCTTATCATATTCGCAAGTGAGTTTTAATATCAGTTTACCTTTGCTGTCTTTCATTTCATACTCAATCTGGTTGCCACGGTCATCGTATTTATAAGTAGTAACCCGTTTCAGGTCACCTTTTGCTTCATATAGGCGTTCTTCGGTTTCGTTACCTGCGGCATCATATTTATAGGTAGTCCTGTTATTTTTTGTGGTGTCCTTGTCTACCTCTTTGCTCTCGGTTTTTAGTCCTTTTTTATCGTATTTAAATGTGGTTTTATTGTCCGCCTTCATAAAACCACTGATAGTAATCGCCCACTCCTGCAACCTGCTATCGGCATAGGTATACTTGCAATGCAAATCGTAACTAGCATCGGGTGTGTAGGTATTTTGGTCTACGAGGTGGCCTTCTTTGTCATAAACATTATAGCCTGTATCTAAAAGCTTTATGTTAGGCCTGCCGTCTTTTTCGCTTATGTTAAACTCCTTGTAGGTAACTGTTTTCACCTTTCCTTTCAGGTAGTTTTCTGCTGCCGTGAGGGGTATTTGATTGACGTTTTCGAGGTCGAATATTTTCTTGGTTTTCAATAGCTTTTCGGATGGGGCACAGCCGTATTGGGCTTCTGCTTTAGTGAGGCTAAAAGCGAAGATCAATAAAAGCCAAAACGATTTACCTGGTATCATATTATAAATGGTGGTTTGCGGGTATAAAATTATAATTTTTTTGAAGGATTAGGGATATAAAATAGTGTGGTATTGCCCTAATGTCTAAATCCTATTGTACAAACCGGTAGCCCCAGCCGGGGCAAATCCCCTTTTCTTATTATTTTGCTACAAACCGATTGTCCCGCTGGGACAATACCTGTAGGTGGATATGTAGCTGGCAAATTAAATCCTTGGGCTTGGGGAAGATGAAGACCTTCGCAGAAGGGGCTTTATTTGAAGTTCCAGATGTCCCTACGGAACATCGCGGAACAACGTGCGCGTTATATGCATTTTGGCCTACCTCGCCAATTCGCATTGGTCTGACTGCGGAAAGCGGTGCTGACCAATGCGAATTCTATTATTTTGGGTTTGGTTTGCTATGGGGCTTGGGGAAGGTGAAGACCTTCGCAGAAGGGGTTTTATTTGAAGTTCCTGATGTCCCTATGGAACATCGCGGAACAACGAGCTTGTTATGTGCGTTTTGGCTAACCTCGCCAATTCAGATTGGTCTGACCACAGAAAGCGGTGCTGACCAATGCGAATTCTATTTTTGGGTTTGGTTTGCTATGGGGCTTGGGATTGTTACTTCGGCTTGGGTTCCTTGAATTCCTGTCACAGACAGGGTGATTTGGTAGACACGGGTGATCCTGGCGGAACACCCGCGCCAGTGGAGTTCCAGATGTCCCTATGGAACATTGCGGAACAACGTATGCGGGGCCTAGGACCGATTAGGTTACAACTCCAGATTTGAGTATTTCTCTAATGATGATTCTGATTTGAGGATGATTTGGACGCCATTTGCTTTTAGTTGTTTGAGCAAATACCGGGTTTCGGGGTGGTTATCCACTTCTATTATTAGCTTTTTGTAGCCATGGGTATATTCTTTGAAAATAAATTCCAAATAAGGCGTGTCCTCTATTACATATATCATGAAGGTGATATTATCTACCACTGAGTAATCGAAAATAAATTCCTTATGATGGATAGACCACCTGAATGGATAGTACAATCTTAAGTGCTCCTTATTAATATAGATTACGCAATAAAAATGAAAGATGAAATAGACACCTATTAGAAATAAAAGCACACGTAAACAAAGACCCCACCAATTGTAGTAATTAGCCGTATCAACCCCGAAAGCAGTTGCTCCTAATGCCACCAGGTAAGTAAACATAGTGAGTACATCTGTGCGAAATTCCAGCTCAATATCCATGGCTTGATATAGACTCTTATTGTTCCAGAGTATGAATGCCACGTAGCAATCGCTTCCAGCGCATGTCTTTAATCATGCCTTCGGGGCCATAACTCAACCATACAAACCAGGCCTTTCCTACCACGTGGTCTATTGGCACAAAACCCCAGTAGCGGGAGTCGAGAGACTCGTGCCTATTGTCACCCATCATCCAGTAGTAGTCCATCTTGAAGGTATAGCTGGTAGCTTCCTTACCATTGATGATGAATTTGCCATCTTTTTCTACCAGTGTATTTCCTTCGTAATTGCCTATGACACGGCGGTAGAGGGCAATGTTTTGTGGAGTGAGGTTAACTGTAACACCTTCTTTTGGAATGGTCATTGGACCATAATTATCACGGTTCCATTTGAAATTCACTGTATCCAAAGGATATACCCAATTACCCGGATGATTAGGAACCTGGCCTAGTGTATCGCCTTCATAAAGATTAGCAGCCACCACGTTTGTAGCCTTTTTAATCACATCTACCTGGCAGTTTTCAAGATTATAAACGTAGGTAGTCTGGTTGAGGCGCTGTATCAATTGTATATTATCATCAACCATTGGAGGCATACCGTTGGTTTGAACTATATAGTATTGTTTTGCATGTGGGAATAATGTATTAGGTGCACCATTGATGTAGACTATTGCATGCTTAACTTCAAGCACATCACCCGGCATACCTACGCACCTTTTAATCAGATTTTCCTTTTTATCAACAGGGTGTGTAACTACATGAAACTGGCTATTGATGGTGGACCAGCCTTCTACACGGCAGGTTTGGTAATAATCTTTTTCAGGATTTTCAGCAATAGCACTATCGCCATCAGGACCATTGAACACCACTACATCATTGCGCTCGATATGCCCGAAACCTGGCAGGCGGTGGTAGCCCCACTTCACAGCATCGGAATAAGACTTTCCACCAAAAATGGGCATACTATTATGTACCAATGGAATAGCCAAGGGGGTCATAGGAACACGGGGGCCATAAGCGAGCTTACTTACAAACAGGTAATCGTGAATGAGCATGGTTCCTTCCATTGATGCAGAAGGGATGGTATAAGCCTCGAAAAAGAAAGTACGGATGAGGGTTGCGGCCACAATGGCAAACAATGCAGCATCAAACCACTCCCTGAATACCGATTTTTTCGGTTTCGCCTTTTTACTGTCTGTTGCTGCTGTGTCCTTTTTTGTAAATAACGCCATTGCTGAAATAAATTAATGGCCAAAAGTAATAAGATATACGCCAATTATGGAAATGAATAGTGACTTAAATAATATTTAACAGTTAGACAAGATTGGAGGTGGTGGGGAATGGAAAAATTTCGTGTTTGGATTTTGATATAATGAGGTATTAATTGGGGTAAGTGACAATTTTCATTTAAGGATCCTCCTAGGGTTATACGATTTTTCCTTGAACATTGAACCCCTTTGGGGCTCATATAGTTTTTTATTCCATTTCCCCCGGTTTCACCGCAGGGCTGTTGCATTCTCTGAAATAATGTCACCCCTCTTCGGGGTTTTGCCCTTTAAAACTGGTCATTTTACTATAATCCTGTCATCCCTTAGGGATTTTTCAGCCCGAATTAAACAGAATACAACAGCCCTGCAGTTTCATCGGGGGCTATTCACATTCAAGCCCTTCGGGCTATTAAAATCAATAAAAACAATATCTCAGCCGGCTTCCAAATTCCTTAAATTAATGACGTTAAGATGACTCCCTAGGCTATTATATTGTGCCTATCATAGCACATTTCGGCTTTGTATTTTAATAGAACATATTTTCGTTAACCCAAAGTGCTTACTAGTGACGTCACCCTACCCATTGGTAAAGATCATAATATATGTAGCTAGGGGGCAAAACCATATAGAAATGCTGATTAAATATCATTTGAACCAGGGATTTTGTACTGACTAAATAGCGTTTCCAAACCTGGCACTTTAGAATTGAGAAAGAATTTCTGACCTTTTCTGATTGATTCTATTTCATCCATTGTTTGCGCATTTGAGAACCTGTGTACTTTATGCTCACTCATAATGCCGGCATGCATACAGCATGATATGTACAAATTATTACTGTAGGTGGCCTGTATGAGCTTACTTAAATCCTTGCTAAATAATGACAATAACATTTCCTTTCCATCAGCTACAATATTCAGTTGTTCGGCATCCCAATAATCAATAACCTCTTCACTTACCGATGGAATAACCTTAGATACCCTTGCATCCAAATTAATACTGCTATATGCCTGTAGGTAAACCTGAACTCCCCTTTCGGACATTCTGTTAATTTCAGGGCTAATGAGTTCCAGCAGATTAGGAAAAGCATCAATTGCTATGATGCTTTCGGTTCTTTGGAACATTTCAGTGGCTCTTTGAAGTACTGACTCAATTGTTTTTAATTTAAAAATACCCTCTTCAGATTTTTCTTCATAGAGATTTCCAAGGACATTAACTGCCATTTCAGTTTTGGTGCGGTATGCCTGTTCCATTTGTTTGACGACTGACTGGATAGGAATTGCCTTGCAAATTTTCACATCAGTTTCCATTACTTCAATTGCACCCTGCGCTGACAAGACATCAACAGCTTTGTAAACATTGGCAGTAGGCTTGCCTAATAACTTGCCAATTTTGTAGGCTGTTTGCGGGCCATTTTTCAGCAAAGCTATATACACCTCTGATTCAAGGCTATTAAAACCCAATCTGGAAAAAATTTCTTCTGGAGTCATTTTTTTATTTTTTTTGGTATAATAATAATATACTACTATTTTTACAGTACAAACATAAGACAAATTCCACGTCAATTTAACGCCTAAAAAATTAAAAACATGAAAAAGAAAATGGGATTGGCCATAATTAGTGGTGTAGCTGTTTTTGCTACGGCATTCAGTATGCGGTATTTCATAAACTGGCAAGAACCACATCTTGGAGGATTTTACAGGCAGTTGATTCTAGAATTAGTATTGGGCATTGGAGCTTATTCAATAGCTAGATACCTATTCAAACTACCGCCCAGTTCACTTAATCTTAGAATAAGAAAACCAATATTTGACAAATATTCGGGGTACTCTTTTCTATTGGGTGCGCTTCTATCATCATGTGTACTTACTTTTAAAATACCGGCAATACCAATACTCAAGGAACTAAACGTTCCTCAATTCCTATTAACAATGCTTGCGGCATCAATAAGTGAAGAAATACTATGCAGAGGGCTGGTTCAAGGAATTGGTGGTGAGGGCAGTCCATTTTTCAAAGCAGGCCGTTTAGTTGTTTCACCAGGTGTTGCTAGCGGCACAATTGTTTTCTCACTGATTCATATCAGTATATACCTTACAGGCGGAAATCCTGCCACTTGTCTGTTAGTGATGCTATTTGCTTTTTTAATGGGGATAGTTGCAGGTAAGGCTAAAGAGAAATACAATTTGGGAAAGGCCATCACCACTCATGTCTTCTTCAATATTGGGGGATTTACTGCCGGGATACTGATAAATATTGGATCTATGATACTTACCGGGCATTTGATAAGCCACTAAAATTAACAATTATAGCTCTATTCTGAAGTATACTGCCGACATGATAAATTTGAACTATTTGCTTTGGAGCTTTTACAGCTCCTATCGTGTGACAGTGAAAAGCAGTACTGTCGTGGTGGCTAACCTTATAGATGCTTTTGATTGTGTCACCATTCCTATATAATCGCTATGATTTTGGCTAAAGCCAAATTATTTTTAATCATATACCCCGGCCTGAAGTGAGGGCACTGAAAAAGTCTCCTCAATTTGATTCAGGCAAAGGGTTGAATCAAAAATCACGAATGAAGCCCTCCTCGCTAGGTTAAAGCGTATTTGTTTTGTAAGTAATTGCGAATAATCGCTTCTCGAAGCCTTTATTTCAAAAATTATTGACATTTTTAGTTTTACTTTTTTACAGGGGACTTTTTCAGTGCCCTCGCCTCAAGGCCGGGGCTACAATCAGGAACGATGATTAAATAAAATCTAACATTTGACTTGTTCTTTTCCTTTTTTGCTTGTTACCATCACGACAATGGTTGGGACAGTAACAAGCGCTATTTTAAATAATGTGACAACATTTTATCACAAACAATTTCCAAAATCTGAATGTGCGCTGCTCCGATGGAGCAGTTTTCGTTTGCAATATTTTTTCCTACAAAGCCATTGGCACCTACGGCGCCAACGAACCTTAAAATATGCATTACCTGCAAAGCAGTTCATTTTTGTGAAGCGAAAATTCTTTGGGTGCTATTCGTGGATTTTGTGCTTTGCATAATAGAATAATACCTGTGCTCAATGGTATATTTTATTTTACCCACGTTCCAGGTAAAAATTTCAGTGAATGGAAATTGTACTGTGTTTTAGCCATACCCCCAATTCTACAATAAGGATTTGCTTCTCCACTGACTAAGTTCAATACCTGCTTGACAGCCATCAGCAGCCCCCTATAATTCTAGTTCTACCTTTATATTGTGATTCAGACAGCACCTAAATAAGCCATCTGGAACATAATTAAAAGGTTTGCCGGAATTACCCGGCAAAAAATATGAAGCAAGATGAAAAAGACAATTGTGGTTCCGGCAGTATTAATAGCCCTTATGATGGGGGTGTCATGTACAAAATCATCAAACAACAGTACTAATTGCAACCTGAACATCTTGAAAAGCCCGAGTGGGCAAAATCAGGGTATTACAGCGAATATTGACAATGCAGGCTATACCAATATTAACCCTCAAACATTATTGGCTGAAGGCGGTAGCCCATTGCATAATTATACATGGTCGGTAGAAGCTAGCCCCACGCCGCCAGCAGGGTTTGTTTTTTGGCCACTTACGGGTGTTATAACCCGAACAGGCACAACAGCAAATGGGCTTAGTGTGGGTACAAGGACATTTAAGGTGAAGGTAAGTGATGGCACCTGTACAGATGTGGAATCAATTGACATTATAGTGACCGGATATACCCCTGGCCCTTCGGCTGTATTCCAACAATTGTCTTCTGCCTTTACACTTAAGGAGGGGGACGTGAATAAGGCCTATGGTGCATCACTATTTGTGATGGGTGGTACACCTCCCTATACCTGGGCACTTGATAATAGCTATGCAGGTAGTGCTGCATTCACTAGTGCAGGGCTTACTGTTGATGCATCGGGAGGGATAGTACGGGCTACTACCTTAAATAGTACTTCAGGAAGCATTATAAAGTTTAAAGTTATTGTTACTGATAATGCTGGCGAAACTGCCGTGTATAGCCCGGTTTATACAATCAATGTAAATTAAAAGCTATAAAATGCTGTGAATGATTCATAATTCTCCTTGGCCTGAAGCTATGAATGCATATTAGAAAGCAACCCGCATTAGCAATAAGGCGGGTTATTTCTTTATATCTCGTTCTCTATATTTTTCAAACTCATTTTGTATTTTGGGTGCCATATTTACCATCCATGAAAGTTTCAGATTTTGCGAACCACCCTCTGCGGGGTTGGATTCCGACTAAATTAATTATAGACAAGAATGAGGTGAGGTGTAGATGGACATATACAAAAGACTTCTCCTACAATCTGCCTTTTTTTGATGAAGCACTGCTCAAATTCATTAGGATACGCGAAAATAATATTGGGCCAAAAGCATTTTCAACAATTGACCTATTGCCAGAATGGAGCGAGGAAATACCTGCAATAGCCCCCAATGCGGTCATTTTCCATGTGTCACGATGTGGGTCTACACTTATTTCCCAGTTGTTGGGCCTAAATCCAAAGCACATTTCCCTATCTGAAGTACCAATATTTGATGAGATACTTAGGCTTAGAAATAAGAGTATCTTAATTGGAGATGAAGAAACATCAAGCATATTAGGTGCTGCTATCAAATTTTATAGTGCCAAAAGGAATATGGATGAGGAAAGATTATTTATTAAAACTGATAGTTGGCACCTCTGTTTTTATCAGCAATACCGTAAAATTTTTCCTGACACCCCATTTATAATTTTGTATCGACAACCTGGTGAGGTATTAGATTCGAATAAGCGAAAAAGAGGACTACAGG
>CANGSR010000136.1 GCA_947456055.1 Chitinophagaceae bacterium | reverse complement strand
AAGGCTATATGTCATGGAGGGACTACCGATTGGGCTACATGTGGTGCCTTTCTGCTATCCAAATTTACCTAACAAAAAATTGGGTGGCAAAAAACCAAATAGCCTATTAGGGGAAATTCAGTGTAATCATAAGAATCAGCTTCAATCAGTGGTTCAGACAAAACCGTGGTAACATTGTGGCAACATGGGGCAATAATGGGAAATTACATAAAATCACATACAATTAACAACCAACTACTTATACCGAAATCATTGCCCCATATAGTAAAATAATTATTTTCAAAAAATGGGGCATTGTCCCAGAGGGACTACTGGTTTGTAGTTAAATTAAAATGAAAAGGCTATATGTCCCGGAGGGACTTCCGATTGGGCTACATGTGGCGCCTTTCTGCTATACAAATTTACCTAATAAAAAATTGGGTGGCAAAAAACCAAATAAGCCTATTAGGAGAAATTCAGTGTAATCATAAGAATCAGCTTCAATCAGTGGTTCAGACAAAACCGTGGTAAAAATGGGGTAAAATGGGGCAATAATGGGAAATTACATAAAATCACATACAACAAACAATCAACCACTTATACCGAAACCATTGCCCATATCGATAAATATTTATTTTCAAAAAGTGGGGTATTGGGCAATAAAGTGGTTTCAAACATTTTCGGTCCAGCATATTTTGAGATTGCTTCCGGCGCGGGAAAAGCGCCGTCGCAATGACGCTCGGGGGCTTACAAAAAGGAAAAATCATAGTCCTCAGAAAATCAGCATAATCATAATTCAAGACATAACTAGGCCCATTAATGAAAAATCACAACAACACACATGCAACGAACAATCAACATCTTTTACTTCACCTTGCATTACCACTAAATACAATTACTTTTATAGTGTATCTTACTAACTAATTAGGAATATGATTAAGTCGCTGCAATATTTATTGTTTATTTTATTCCTGTCTGGTAATGCAACCTCACAGCCATTCCCAACAATAAATTCCTCAAGACCACGAATATTGATTGACTCATCAAGGATAGCATGGCTACAATCAAATAGGAGCACTGGTGACTGCGCCGCTACTTATAACAACTTGGTAGCCCGGTATATTTCCAACTGGATCACTGACCCCCAATTGTACCAGGTAGGCAGTGATACTACCATCTGGACATGGACATGGTCAAGCAAATGGTCTGGAGACCAAACCCGCATTTCAGCCCTTCTTTATAAATTATCACCCGATACACTCCAGAAAAAACGTATACTCTATATAATTGATCATTTTATCTGGATGATCGATACTGCAAACTGGTCAGCCATGGATTGGTATACCAAAGAAACCATGATCAGGAATATGAGCAATGCCGGCGACGTACTGTTAGACTGGTGCTACGATTCAATTCCGGTTTTCAAACGTGGCCTATTAGCCCAGGCATTATACAAGATCAACCGGGATCTAATGAATGAGTATATACTCTCCTCGGCTGGCACAGCCTATGTTGGCAGCCACAATGACTTAAACTGCGTATTTGCTAATCAAAACGCCATAACCCTGCATAGTGCCGATGGGCTAACTACTGCCCAAAATGACACAGTTACTCAGTGGTTCGATACAGTATATAATAAGTGGGTAAATAATTTCTTCCCTGTATATCGCTATTACAGGGGCATAGATGGTGGATGGAACTGGTCGGGGGCTTATGCGATGTGGAGCTTGACAGACCAGTTTGTGCTGTTCGATAATATGAAATTCGGGACCAATAAGAACTTCTACATCTCTGAACCCTGGATATTAAATTCCATCAACCAATACTGGTATACCATACAGCCCAACAATAATTGCATCAATCAGGGAGATGGGGGCATGGCGCTGACAGGAGATAATGTCATTTACAGGCATGCCGCCGTTTATGCCGATACTCGTAGCCAATGGATGGCGCAATATTACGCACAACCATCAATGCTCACCTGGACAATGCCTGTATTCAACAAACTGATGTATTTTGATTTTACAGCCTCAACAGTTGCCAAGCCCAACCTCCCTCTTGATTGGTATGCCGAAAAAAAAGGAATGGTAGTTAGCCGTACCTCTTGGGATAGTAGCAGCGCTATGATATGGCACTTCAACTCCCTAAGCAAGAAAAACAATCATGAACATTGGGACAATAATTCATTTTGCATTTTTAAACACCAACCATTATTAATTGATGCTGGCGACTACGATTATTATGGCTCTCCCCATTGGTACAATTATTATATCCGCACCATTGCCCACAATTCCATCTGCGTTTTTGATTCTACCGAAAATTACACCTATGGATCAATACCTATCAGCAATGATGGCGGCCAAAAATATAACCAAACCCTAATTTCTTATGCTGACATTTTCGCAGCCGGTAATCAACGAGGTAAGTGGCTGAAATATGCTCCTGGCTCAAATTATTGTTATACCATTGCTGATGCTTCACTGGCCTACGATACTGCTAAACTTGATCGTTTTGTACGCAGGGTGTTGTTTGACAAGCCAGATCATGTTATTGTACTCGACCATATTCATTTGCGCCATACTGCCACACGTCAGCGTGATGCAAGCTTTCTACTCCACTTCACTGAGAAGCCTGCTATATCGGGCTCACTGATTTCGGCGGCTACACCTAGCCATATTGAAACCTATAATGGTAAGGACTATTCTGTTTCACAAGGGAAAGGGAATATAGCCATCCGAACCTTACTTCCTTCTTCTTCAAATACTTCGCTGATAGGCGGCACAGGATATGAATACTGGGTAAATGGCACAAATTATCCTCCATCAGTTGTCCCTGATACGCTCTATCAAACGCCTGGTAAATGGAGACTTGAGGTGCGGCCAAATGTGGCTACAGATAGCCTGCTTTTTCTACATACCATTAAAATTGGTGATAGCCTGTCTCCATCTGTAGCAGGAGGCTCATGTCAGAAAAACAATTTCAGTATTGGAGTAGATTGGGACAATACACTTTATTATTTCGATGTAACTGGCGACACACAATGCGATTACCACTTGATGACTAATTTGGCAGGTGGTCGCTCAGTAGCAATCTCTGGTTTTGACCTGTTCCCTTTTGCCACTTATCAGGTAAAAATAAACAATACACTATATGCTTCTGCCACTTCCGACTCAAATGGCACTCTAAAAAGCAATGCAATACTACCATCTGGTTTATGCAAAGTGGAAATAGTGCGCAAAAAAGTTGCCGTACCGAATATGGAAGTTACAAAAACCATGTTCAAAATTTACCCTAACCCAGCCTGCGATGCAATTACTATCGGTAGTCTGCCTATTGCCCAAATCGCACCATTAATTGTGAAAATATTCAATATTGAAGGCAAGTTGCTATTCTCACAACTTGCTAATATTGGACAGCCAATACCAATAAACCTACCAGCTGGTTTATATATGATTAGGCTTGAAACAGAAAATGAAACACAGACTAGTCAATTAATAATAGGCAAATAAAAAATCACATTCTCAATATGTGCAGAAAATCTTAAAATCCTTGTTATCCTGTTTCAGACAACCTTGGGGCAATGTGGGGTAATAATGAGAAATTAAAAATAAACACATTCAATTGACAATCAACCACTTACAACGAAACCATTGCCACATATAGAAAAATAATCACTTTCAAAAAATGGAGCATTGTCTGCCGCAGCGGACTACTGGTCTGTATTTTTCAGTGAAATTTGACTAATAAGCTACATTCAGCTGTTCAGAAAAAACCAGACTGAACAGTTAGGCAATTATGGACCATAATAACCAACCACAAAAAAAATCGCACCAGAAACCCGGCGCGATTGTGGAGATATAAATAATAATATGTCTATTGTTTCACAATCTTCCTTACTACCCTACTATTATCAGATTGGATAGAAAGGATATAATTACCGGCAGGTATATTATTGAGTTGCAAGTAAATATCATCAGTTGCCAATTCAAGATTTCGGGTATAAACCAGTGATCCGGCTAGATTATAAATATTCAGAGTTAATGGCTGGTCAGTGGCTGATTTGTACGATAGTTTTAAATCACCTGTGAATGGATTTGGAGCGATGTTTAATTCAATTCCTTCATTCAGGCTAAGTGGTGCACTATTTGAGTTACCAGCAGGGCGTGCACCTGTTGCTACTAAAGAGCCATTTATTATTAAGCCACAAACACCTGTATCTGATGAGAAAAATCCCCAACCACCAGTGGTAGTTTGCCCGCTGGCATAATACCTTATATAGAGTGTTGTAGTATCGGCGAGATTCTGCATTGCACCAATACCTGAACAATCAACTGTAGAAGGCAATAAAACTGTAGAAGTTATAGGTGATCCTATCATAGTAAAAGTGGTGCCATTAGTACTATAGGCATATTGTGAAGTTACACCTGGTGCAGCATAAAAAGTATTGGTACCTGAAAAACGGGCATCAATGCCTATTACAGACAATTTGTAACCAGAGCTGGCTTTCAGTTTCACCTGGTAATAATCTGTATTAGAAGTAGATACACCCTCATTTTTGAAACCTGTGGTACGGAAACAATTAGCACCTGTGCTTGATGGTGCAGTTGCTCCCCTTGTAATGGTATTATAGGCAAGTGTAACTGAAGTATCCAATTTATCGCTCTTTACAGTAGCTCCGAATGAGGCAATATTATTGGTATTTGTAAAATCCCAATAAGCAATGCCGGCTGACCCATCATCTACCTTAGCCTCAATAATGTTTTCTACGCTATCTGGAACGGAGGGAAAGAAATTATACCCAGTACGTGCCTCTATAGTATCAATACAAACCCTGTAATAATCCCAGGTATGAGCATTCACGGTTTGTACATTTGGCATATCTACAGCTATTACCCTGGTGTTACTGTGTACCCTTGCTGAGTCATTGATACCAACAGGTATTACAATAATCACTTTCCAGAAATGTGATGGCACATTGATTTTACCAGCTGCTAATGAATTTGTAGTACCGCCATTGCTACCATTGCCACCTGTGCCGTAACCACCTGCAACTATATATAATTCATTGCCCTGATTGAGGAGTTTGCGGCAATAGTCTTCAAGGTCGCCCCATATTTGTTCATTGAGAACTGGTGATTGAGGCGACATATTGGTCATTTTAAATGTAGCATTATTATCTGTATCGCTGCCGTCCCTGTCATCAGATGGGCATAGGTGGCCACGATCAAAACCTGTACTGGTATAATCACCTGTTGATACTTTGAAATAACCTGCTGGCAAAGTCGCATCCTGTGTAAAACAATTACAACGGGTTGATGCACCTTTCCATGCACGGCTTAAATGCCAGCTTACCCAATTTGCCATTCCCTTACTATTGTTGTAAGACAATGCATATTGGGATTTCACCATCAGGTAATTATTAGAGTCTGTAACATTAGTAGTGGCATTTGAAGGATTGCCTAATCCCATATTATTACCACGGTTAGGTATAGTGTCAGAAGGGTTCATTACGGTAATATAGGTTGCCCTGCCACTAATAGTACTTGTACAACCTAGGGCTGATGTAGCAGAAGTAACCGAATAGGTAATAGTAACCGTAGGTGTAACAATTACAGTAGAAGAACCAGTACCTGAGATTGTGGTGTTCAGTGTACTTGCGCCATTCCAATAATAAACCACATCAGAAGGAGTGCCTGTAAAAATTAGATTTGCAGAATTGCCCGTAAAAATGGTTGAACCACCACTTATGGTAGGGTTTGGCAATGGGTTGATTGTTATGGTTTTAACAGTAGATGTATCAGCAAGGCCACTATTGGCACATATTGTGTAGCAACGATAATAAGTAACGGTGGTTAATGCACCTGAGGTATAGGTAGTATTGGTAGCACCTGCGATATTGGTATATGAACCAGCAGCACCTGTAGATGATGATTGCCACTGGTAAGAAATACCAACACCTGTAGAAAAACCACTTATCGACAAATTAGTAGTGCTACCCGAACAAACCGCTGATGGCGTACCAGCAGCAGTGGCATGGGAAGGTGTACCTGAACAACCAATGGTGGCAGTCACAGAAATATTATCTATTCCTAAAGCCTGTGCATTGGTATATGTGGTACCACTATTAGGTGCATATTGCCACCTGATATAGTAAAATGAACCATTGGCTATATTTACAGCAGGTAGAGAAACGGATTTGCTGGTTGTTGTTGGAGGATTTGAAATTGTAGTATTATTTGCATCAGCAGCATAAGACTGCCCACCTGCTGCAATAGCCCCACTAAATGTAGTTCCGTCGGTACTGGTCTGAAAAGTAAGGTCGAAAGCCCTGGTACCACTACGGTATTTCTCATAATCGAAATTAACTGTAAGGTCTGTAATCAATACTCCTGTGTTGTTTTGCAATTGCATATACAAATAACCAGGACCGGTAGCTGTACCAGTAGTTAGGAAACCTAACGACCTATCTGTAGACGAAGCTGTGATGCCGTTGGCGAAATTGTAGGCACCGCCTGAAGAGGTACCGTTCAATACTCCTGTACCTGTGGTGCCTGCGGCTAATTCGGTAGCGGTGCCTGCTGTAACATAAGTGGCAGTATTCCTACCTATCTTGAAACCAGACGGGATGGTTGCAGTACCAGAAGAGCCAATACCATCAAAGTTCTGTGTAACAGGGCTTCCGCTGGTAATACTTACCTGGCCCTGAACCGACTCTACTGCAACTAATAGTCCTGATAAAAGGATAGCTGCTAAAAACTTACTTACTGATTTGCTTAGCATGTTATATATGGTTTAGAAATAACGTTGAATAATGAGCAAAAAGAAAGGCTTAGAGGAAAAGTAGTGGCTTAGGTGTAAACTGAGGCAAAACTAAATGTTATAAAAATATAAGACTATAAGAAAGGTGTTACCTTATCATTATGTAAATATTATGAGAGAGAAACTGGGTAGTAGGAATTAAAATTTATCCCTGGGATTAACTTAGTGGCTAGAAATCGAAATGTGGACGAATTTAGTTTTAACCAGATTAGATAAAACTAAAATACCCCAACCTAAAAGATCGGGGCTATAAAATGCAGCGCAATAGTCTAAATGAAATTCAACTATATGTTTAGGCCAAGAAAATGATGAACCTCTCCCCTACCTCAAAAGATTCTCCAGCTTTTTAGGATTGAGTATTTCAATTTTGTTGTCCTTTACAATGTCTATAAGTTTTTCGTGCTTGAATTCGGTGAGGGTGCGTATAAGGGATTCAGTAGCAGTACCTGCAATTGATGCCAGCTCATCACGAGAGATATCAATATAATACGGTTCAATTTTATTAGAACTGAACTTGTGAAACAAACTAGTAAGGGCAGCTGCAACTTTTTTCCGCAAAGTATTATAAGCTATACCTAATAAGTGTTGTTCATGTTCTGCAATATCCCTCGCTAGCATTTTCATTACCTTATTGGCTACAGAGAGGTTGCGATGAATCAAATTTTCAAAATCCTTTTTGGGCACCAAAACCAATTCAGATTCCTCCATAGCCTGAGCATTTTCTTTGTACGGAGTTTCTTCAAGCAAGGCAATATGACCTAAGAACTGTCCCTGATTGAAAAGACCTAGTACCAATTGCTTGCCATCATTATGAGTCTTAAAGGTGCGTATCTTTCCTTTTTTTATGTAGTATAAGTAATGAGGCATCTGCCCTTCCTTATAGATTATCTGTTTTTTGGGGAAAACTATAGTATCATGGTTTAATATTAAGGTATCCAAATTACCGGGGTCATCTTCTGGTGATTGGGCATCATACATATTATGTTCGGCCATTACGTGCTTTCCCATAATCTCGGTACGCTTCAACCTGGTTTCTACTGCCTTTAGTAGTTCATCGCCATTAAATGGTTTGGTAATGAAATCATCAGCACCAGAGTCCATAGCATTCCTAAAATCATTTCTATCGCTTCGAGCAGTAAGGAAAATAAAAGGTAGGTCTTCTGTTTTAGGATCATTTCTCAAAATATGAAGCATACCCATACCATCTACTATAGGCATACCTATATCGCTAATTATGATGTCGGGAGAGAATTCTGTAGTCTTTTCAAGTCCATCCTTGCCATTAATAGCAGTTAATACCTTATAATTTGCCAGGCTTAAAATCTCGGCCAAGTCTTCTCTTAACATTTCATCATCTTCAACAACCAGTACCTTTTTCATAATAATTTTTGAGTCAAAATATTAAATCTCCTTAACCTTTGCTTTATTTACGTTTTATACCCATACAAATAGACATACAGAATCATTTACCTTTAAAGTATTGACGGCTTTTTAAACTCCAACAATGCATACTTAAACTGCACCAATCCCTAAACAAAAATATATTTCATAAAATTATTAAGTCATGATATTGGTTTGACAATTACCTGATAAAAATCAGGTAAATAAAATAGCTGAAGGCGGCAATAAACAAATTAAAATATCACAATTTGACTCAACAAAACAATACGTCTATTTATAATTTTTTTATGACCTGTATCATTATCAGGTTTATCTGCTTGTCGTAATTTTGGGTAGAATAAAATGCAAACCAGGCTTAAAACCGCTAAACGATGAACGAAGTCATTAAAACAATTTATGAACGTAGGGCTGTAAGGAAGTATAATGACCTTAAAATAAACCAGGACTTACTGGAGATATTACTAAACGCAGGCAGGATGGCCCCATCTGCCATGAATAAACAGCCTTGGAAATTTTATGTAATTACTGATGAACAATTAATTCATGCTTTTTCAAAAGAGATATCTGATATTGCCATCAGGGAAATAAGCCATGCCAAAAAAGATGAGGTAGACAAACTGAACCTGAGTTCCTACCACATGTCTACAATGACCAATCTGCTCAAAAACACCGACCACATATTTTACCAGGCACCTGTAGTGATACTCATTACCACCCCAGCCGATGAAGAATGGGGCGGAATTGATGCTGGCATGTGTGCCCAGAATATAATGCTAGCAGCCAAATCATTAGGATTAGATACTTGCCCAGTTGGTCTGGCCAAGTACATTAATCAGGCAAAGGATTTTTATGAGTTGAATATTCCTGATACTGAAAAAATACAGTTAGCTGTTTTGGTAGGTTATGGGGATGAAGACCCTGAGGTGCATGAAAGGATAGAGGATAATGTGGTGTATATTTAGTTTCCGGCTCATATTTCTGTTACTAACCAATTTTAAGCAAACACTGGCAAAGAAAAGCTAAAAACCGACCCCTCACCTGGTTTGCTTTCTACCCAAATCCTGCCTTTTTGGGCATCAATAAATTCTTTGGAGATGGCCAGTCCAAGACCTGTTCCCTTGATATTTACCCCTGGAACCTGGAAGTACCTATCGAATAATTTAGTCTGGTATTCAGGAACTATGCCGGGGCCAGTATCTGTAACAGAAAATAAGACTCCCTTATCCGTCTGCCTTACTGTTAGGAAAATATTACTACCTGAGGCGGAAAACTTCAATGCATTTGTAAGAAGATTATTAAGTACCCAAGTACTTTTTTCGGTATCGGCCATGATGGAAGGGAGGCCCTCAGGTATGTCTTTTATTATTTCAATATTTTTCTCTTTAGCACCTGAGGATACAGTTTCCAGCGCATTTTGTACAATTTGGTTGGGGCTCACCTCTTTCACATTTATCTTTATCCTACCCGACTCTACCTGCGACATATTGAGTAATTCACTCAAAATTTTCAATACCCTTTGGTTATCCTGCTTTAGGTTTTCAATCAATTCCTTCTGCTCTTCCGACAGGGTGCCTATCCGCTCATCAGATAGGAGCTTGAGGCTAAAATCGGATGCAGCAAGGGGTGTTTTCAATTCGTGGGATATGGTGGCTATGAAATTAGTTTTGGCTACATCCAGTTCTTTAAATGATGTAATGTTGCGCAAAACAATCACCTTGCTATTCCCTTCTCCCTGGGCAACCTCTACTACTTCTCTTACAAAATAATTCTCCCTATTCTCTACTACAATTTTAAATGGTGCGGTAGATTCATTGTTAACTAAAAAGGCAAAGAGGTCATTTGAGGATGCTAATTCTTCAACTTTTTTACCTACAATCTCATTAGCTTTTAAGCCTAATAGCTGCAATGCCTGAAAGTTGGCGAAAAGGATGACATTATTTTTATCAATACCAATGCTTGCATCCTTCAAGCTATTGATTACTGCCTCTGCCCTACTCTTTTCGAACATCAATTTATTCAGGTTGCTGCTTTCGAAGTATTCCAGGCGCTGGGCCATATTATTAAAGGCATCAGCCAGTTCACCAAACTCATCCTTATTATCAATGAATATCCTATGACGGTAATTCTTATTCGTTATTTCCTTAATAGCTTCAGTTAATTGCAAAATAGGGTTGGTAACAATTGAGGGAAAATTGACCGAAAATGTAAAAGATATCATTAAAATTATAGCTGCAATACCAATTATCCAGGTTAATCGTTTTTCAGATGTATTTTCCGCAGCTATTGTTTTTCTTTCAATAGCCTCCATATTTAGGCCCAGAATATGCTGGATAGTATTTTGCATCAACCTGATATTAGCTTTCGTGGTATCTCCTGCTTTTAGTTGCTCAAATTCAGTCCTTAATTTACCTGTATAACTACCCTCTCCCTGTTCGGTAATATTGTGTTCTTGCTTTTTTAGTGCCACTTCAAATAAGGGCACCGATTTACTGTAATCCAAGTCAATACTATCCAATTGCTGCTGCATATCATGGCACCAGGCAAGTGTTTCATAATTATCCTTAAGCACTGCTTTCGCTTCGCCCTTCATAATGGCGATATAATAGATACCCGCACCACCTGTGAACATCAACAGCAGGAAGAGGAAAATAGTTCCCAACCATATTTTATTTCGAACCGATAACACCATTAGGATAAAATTATAATATCTACGTTATTTTGGGATAGTATTTTCAGTAATTGGTTAAACAGTCCTGACCTTAATATGATTTGAAAAAGGTTGAAATGGGGTTTACCAATGCATATTGTAGTAATATTCTTTTCAGTTGTGGTCTCCGAAATCATTTTCGCCACATTATCTCCTTGTTTTCTGATAATTTCGGCACCTGCTTCTGTAGCCAACTTAAAATTATTGATTAAATGTCTTTGTGTAGACAATGGTATGTTATTACTTGATTCTTTAGTAGTCTGCACGTATAATACATACCACTGACTGTTATAATACGAAGCAAGCCTGGCAGTTTTCCTAATTATGCGTTGGGCAATTTCATGGTTTGAAGAAATACATGCCAAAAACCGTTCGTGCCTGAAATTGGTTTGCTTAGAAGTAATCTGATAATCTACCTTTCGCTCAACCTGACCAGCCACTTCCTTAAGTGCCAATTCTCTTAATTGTAGGATTTTATCGGCCTGAAAGAAATTTTGCAGGGCCAACTGCACCTTAGTGTGGTCATAAATTTTACCTTCCTTCAATCTGGTAATTAGCTCATCGGCAGTTAGGTCTATATTTACCACTTCATCAGCCAGTTGCAGTATTTTATCAGGAATCCGTTCTTTTACTTCTACCCCGGTAATTTGTTTCACATCCACATTAATACTCTCAATGTGCTGGATATTTACTGCAGATATTACATCTATACCTGCATCCATAATTTCCAAAACATCCTGCCAGCGCTTTTCATTT
>CANGSR010000135.1 GCA_947456055.1 Chitinophagaceae bacterium | reverse complement strand
GTTACCAACAACGGCGTAAGCACCCAAAGCATTCAGCTGTTAGATGCCAAAACCTATACTGTACTCCATACCCTTGAAATTGCCAAAAGCTGGCTTGGACTGAAATTCAGCGATGATAGCCGTCTGCTTTATGCAAGCGGAGGCAATGACAATAGGATTAATATTTATAGCATAGCCAACAATAAGCTCAAGCTAAAAGACAGCCTGATCCTGGGTCATAAATGGCCGGTAAAAATAAACCCAACCGGGCTTGATATCGACTCAAAAGCCAAAAAACTCTATGTAGCCACCAAGGAAAATAACTCCTTGTATGTGTTCAATCTGGTTACAAAAAGCATTGATAAACAAATCCAACTAAGTGCCCAGGCTTATACCTGCCTCCTTTCTCCCGACAAGACTTACCTCTATATTTCATTATGGGACGGCAATAAGGTGCTTATCTACAATACCAAAACAGAACAAATTACCGACTCTATAAATGTAGGCCGCAACCCCAACGACCTTTGCATCACAAAAAATGGAAAATTCCTATTTGTGGCTAATTCGGTTGACAATACAGTTTCTGTAATTGACCTAAACAAAAAACAAGTTATTGAGACATTGAATGCAGCCTTATTCCCTGACGCCTTAAGTGGCTCAACTACTAATAGTGTTAGCCTAAGTTCCGACAATAAAACGCTTTACATAGCAAATGCAGACAATAATTGCCTTGCAGTATTCGATATAAGTACGCCAGGTGAATGCCACTCAAAAGGTTTTATCCCTACAGGCTGGTATCCTACATGTGTTAGGGTAAAGGGCAATACGGTATTGGTACTCAATGGCAAGGGCATTACTTCCCTACCCAACCCTAAAGGTCCAAGGCCAATAAAAAGTGAAGGACAGGCCAACTACAAAAAAGGCAATAAGAAGAATGACCAATACATAGGTAGCCTCTTCAAAGGAACATTAAGCATTTTCAATACACCTGACTCAAAGGAATTGGCCAAACTATCTCAAAAGGTGTATGACAATACCCCTTATACCAAAAACAAAGAATTACAAACAAATGGCGAACCTGGTAACCCTGTACCTATGAAACTAGGCGACAAATCGCCCATAAAGCATGTCTTCTATATAATGAAGGAAAACCGCACCTATGACCAGGTTTTAGCTGATATGCCCAATGGCAACAGTGATACCAGCTTGTTATTATTCGGAAAGAAAATTACCCCAAACCAACACGCCCTTGCAGAGCAATTTGTATTGCTCGATAATTTCTATGTAGATGCCGAGGTAAGTGCCGATGGCCACAACTGGAGCATGGCTGCCTATGCCAATGATTATGTTGAAAAAACATGGCCTACCAACTATGGTGGTCGTGGTGGCACCTACGACTATGCTGCCAACAAAAAAATAGCCCTACCTAAAAATGGCTTCCTATGGGATTACGCCCTGCGCCAAGGCTTATCTTTCCGTGATTATGGCGAATTTACAGACGATGATGGCACAGTTTTTCTACCCGAACTTGGAAAGCATATGTGCCCTGGTTACCCTGGTTGGAACCTGGGTATCAAGGATGTTGACAGGGAAAAGATATGGGAGAAGGATTTCGACTCACTGGTTACAACAAATGCAGTTCCACAATTGAATATAGTTTATTTCCCTAATGACCATACAGCAGGATTAGGCAAAAAATCAAGGTCGCCTTATGCCTATGTTGCAGATAACGATTTGGCTGTTGGAAAATTCCTGGAGCACCTATCTGCAAGCCATATTTGGGAAGATTGCGCTGTATTTATTTTAGAAGACGATGCCCAAAATGGTGCCGACCATGTAGACGCCCACAGAAGTACTGCCTACCTTGCAGGGCCATATGTAAAAAGGAATTTCACCGACCATACCATGTATTCCACCACAGGCATGCTACGTACTATGGAGTTGATTCTGGGCATAAAACCCATGAGCCAATACGATGCCGGAGCAATGCCTATGTACCGCAGTTTCACCAATACCCGAAATACCACCCGGTTCACCCACCTACCCTCCAATATTGACCTTGATGAAATGAATTTGGCTACAGGCCCATTATCAAAAGAGAGTGAAGGTTTCGACCTCAGCCGTGCCGACAATGTACCCGACAAGGCCCTCAACGAGGTTATCTGGAAAAGCCTGAAACCCGGTATAGCGTTCCCTGCCCCAAAAAGAGCCGCTTTTGTAGCTATAGGTAATGAAAAGGATGATGATTAGAAAGTGGATTAAGACTTCTTTCTCCCTGCCTTCAACACTTCCTTCTCTACAGCACTCATTTTCTCTATGGCTATGGTAAAAGCTATAGGCTTTATCTGTGCTATATTCCGTTTCAAGAATTCCATTGTTTCAACAGGATATACCGTATGCATTTCACGCAAAGTCCACCCTACCCCTTTCTGCACATAATACTCGGCATCATCTAAAAGCTTCCGAACCAGTACTTCAATTTGCCCATAAGGCAAATATTTCTTCTTGGTTCGGCTAAAATACAATAGGCTCACTACCGACTGCCTGCGTTTCCACAGGTCAGGATGGGTATTCCATGCTTGCAAAACTGGATAAACCTCCTCAGGCAAAGTTTCCAAAACCCTGGTATTAATCTTAGCCAGGCTATCACAAAACGACCAATCTGCTACCTTCTCCTGCCAGGCTATAGAGGTATCCCATAAAATCTTATGGTGTTCGGCCTTCTTCATATACCTTTCTAAAAAGAAAAAAGCATGGATCCTTACCCAAAACGATTGGCCATTATTCCATACATAATCCCAAATCATTAATTGCTCCTCAAATGGTATACCAGAAATAGAATATCCTTTGGCTGCTGCTGACCTGTGAGCTGGTATTATATGATTGGTTGATTCAGCAATACCCTTAACCTCTTCAAGAAATCCTTTGTATTGATTATCCATTTGCCCTGCTTTGGCCCCTCATCAAATTCCTGAAAGCTATATAATCCAAATAATAAATGATCTTCACCGATAGGCTATTACTAATAGGCGACCTGAAAGTATAGTTTACATCATCAAAATAATTACTCACTATATTAGACCCCGATGAATAGATACTATTTTGATACACAACACTCATTTCACTTCCCGGCTTAAACTGCCATACATAGCTCATAAATACGTTGAATGAATTGAAATTCACATCATTATTAGTAGTATAATTTGATGGACTGAGGCTACCATTCTTATTCAGGTAATCATACTCGTGGTAAGTAGCTTGAGACCAATAATGCCTTGCTGAAACTTTCAAAGACATGGTATTATTGAAAATATAAGCCATATCGAGCGCATTGGTAACTGTAGTCACATTTCTTACGCCAAAATAAATAGAGTCATTTACATTAGCTACATAACCTACATCATTGCGGTAATTGAGACCATTGAGCGTATAAATAAGGGAGAATTTATCATTGAAAATAAATCTTGGAGATACCTCCCAGGTTAGTGTATTTCGATTTTGCCCTCCGAAAATCTTGTACGAACCCGATATATCTAGTGCAAATTTCTTCCGATAATCTGAAGAATAAAACCCACCAAACATGGTATTTTTAGGGGAAACATAATACCTCCCCGCAGTTCTTGGCTCATAATAATCATTACCATCCACAGGTGTTATATCCCAATAAGCACCAAGTGTCAGGTAGTTTTTTAAAGTAATATTATGTGACCCATAAATATCCGCCGACTGAAATACATCAGGGTTAAAAACCCGGTAATAGTTAATACCCACATGGTTATAGGCACCTACAATCTGGCCTACCGGCTTGAAAATATTATAATACTGCTCAAAAATATAGTTGGTTATATTATTCCTTCCCAGATACCCCAGGTCATTTGGATTAAAGTGGTCACTAATTGACTGGGCTTTTAGCTTCCATGTATAGTTGCCACTTAATTTAGCAATATCCAGAAAATACCGGTAGCCCACATCGGGTTTAGAGGTGAAATAGAGCTGGCTTACATCCCCTGACCCGTCAATACCATAAGTGTTCTTTTTATTAGCTACCTTAAATAACAATGCTGTTACATCGGCATTATAGCTATTATCCTTCCGGGCCACATTGGTGTTGATCAGGCTTATATACGAGTTATTTTTAAAAGCCTGGTCCAGAACCAGCACGTTATAGTTGGTCAGAGGAGAGGTTTCGAACTGTCTGGTTTTACCACTAATAGTATCTCTCACATCAGCAAACTCACGTTCAGTAACTGCATTAAAAAAGCCCACACCCAGATTACCGCTGGTTCTACCTGATATTTTTGTGGCATTAAGCAATTTTGTGGCTGATGGATTTCCGGTTACTATTTCATTCGCACCTAGTTGATTGTATACCTGACCTGAATTTACTGGTGATCCACCTACCCTACGTGAATAAAACAAGTCATTCTTATTAAATAAATCTAGCCCTTCGGTAAAGAAATACCTACGCTCATCATACTTCACCTCAACAGGTGATAGGTTAAGAACTTTATTATCAAAAATAGTTTGTCCAAAATCGGGTATTAAGGTCATGTCAAGGGTAAAACTCTCATTAAACCCATACTTAATATCCATACCCCCATCAAAAGAGTGGGCATTAGCTCCATTGTAATTTTCACCATAGGCCGATACATAAGGAGCTAAGGACAATCTTATCGGCGACTGAATATCTCTAATGCCATTAAGCACCCCTTCCTGACTCACTCCGTTGGCCACATTAGGCAGCACCTTACTCCAATACGACTTTTCCCTGTACCTTCTTATTGACCGGTAAAAGTTAACACCCCACACCTGTTCTGCTTTTTTAGGAAACCGCAAAGCCGAATAAGGAATCTTCATCTCTACGCACCAACCCTGGCCGTTGAAACTTACTTTTGAATACCATGCAGCATTCCAGCTACCATTCGCCGCATCAAATTTTATAATACCATCTACCTGCACACCTGCTGCAGTAACACCAAAATAAGTGACATTTTGCTTATCATGATAGGTATCAAAACCCACAATAAACTCATCCACATTCCCCCCATCATCATCACGTGAGGATAATTGTTTGTAAATACTATCTGGGCTTTTATCGTAGAGTATTGCACCTATGTAAACAGCATCATTATCATAAAGTACGCTTACTTCAGTCTTTTGGCGGGAAGGGTCACCAGGGTTGGGGGCATTTTGGATAAAACCACTTACTTTTTCTGCATTTAGCCAGGCAGCCTCATCCAGCTTACCATCTATTTTTATAGAACCTACAGCCTTTACCGCATTCATTGTACGGCTACTATCCTGACCATAAGCAACCGAACACCCACCACAGCAGAGTGCCAAAAACACAATAAAACGTAATAATCCCGGCACCTGAAAAATGATACTAAATTCACAAATAATAACCCCACCTCTATTGAAAATACTATTTCAATAAGCTGCCAAAATACCGCTTTTAATAATATTATTAATTGTTTTTCTAAAAAACCAAAAAGAAAAAATTGATACAGACAGGACTCTAGCTGGATAGGATTTTTAATCCTAGTTATAAATATAAAAAAAGTGTAAACTTTTTCTGGACGATACAATCCTGAAAATCCTTAAATCCTGTAAATCCTGATTCAGACCTACCCACCCGCAATAGGCTCAGAAACAATAGGATTCTTCTCCTTGTAAACAAAAAGCAGGTAGAGCCCGGTAATAACCAATACCACCGACAATATTTCGGCCTGGGTAGGATGGATAAAGCCCCAATCGTAAGTAGAATTTACCCTTATTAACTCAACCAAAAACCGCTCAACACCAGCCAGGATAAGATAAGCCCCAAACATCTGGAAGGTCCCCGATAATTTTGGGCGCATTTTCCATAGCAATAAGAAAAGCAGGATACAGGCAATGGCCTCATAGATAGGTGTAGGAAAAACACTCACGGGTAATACATTGCAATAATCGCCACTACAGCCCAAAAGGTGAACACCCTCTCTACCCACATTATGAGGATAGTTCATACCCATAAGCCAACGGGGCATCCACGAAGGAGCAGGGAACCAGGCATGAGGAGCGTTACCTATCAAATGCAGTGCAGAAGAAGCATCATTTTGTGCAGCAGCCACCAGGTTACCATCGCTATTAGTAATATATGCAGTATTAAAAATACCCCAATCACCATCGCCCGACAACTGGCAACCTAGCCTACCTATACCATAGGCTAACATAATACCCGGAGCAGCAGCATCGCACATATGCCTGAAGGGGATATTGTGCTTGCGGGTAAAGAAATAGAAAGATATGGTAGCCACAATCAACCCACCGAGAAAGGTAAGTCCGCTTGATGAGGTCAATTCTTCAATGGGGTGTTTTACAAATTCGTCCCATGTCTCCAGGGCATTGAATATCTTGGCACCAGCAAGTCCGCCCAGGGCAGCCACAACTACTATTTCAGTGATACGGTCGTGAGGGTAAATGGTAACCCTAACTTCTTTAGGTTCGGGCAAAACCTGTTTTTTCACCTCTGCATATTTCAAATATCCTGAGCCTATAGCACCTATTATTCCACCTATAAAATTCCCATTGAGCGAAAACAAATAACTCATAGGGTCTTGTGACACCAAATGAAAATTTGTAAATAACCCTCCAAACTTGTAGCCTATTAAAAAGCCAATAACACACGAAATCAATAAATCGGTTTGCGATAATGGCTTACCTATTACCATGGTTTCATATTCTGGAAATAACAAACCCTGTTTTGCCTTCCTCCTCAATTCCTGCGATGTGGCCCATGCAGCCCCTACAAAAGCTATGGCCACCATAAAACCAAACACCTTTAATATACTCAACCATTCAGGCATAGGCCTGCCCAATAGCGACTGGAATAAAATTTGAAAATCAGGAAACATGGTGGTAAAGGTAGTATTAAATGGGTAATGGTAAAATTGAAGAAATAGTTAAGACGATTATAAGATTTACCGACCTGAGAATATCGATAAACCAAAAAAAATCACATAAACATTTTTCAACAAGTGTCAAAATACCCCCTAATTATGAAACTCGAAATCAAGCTTTATGAATTTAACTGCAATATTGGTTTTAAATAACCCAATGTCGTTGGCGCCATAGGTGCCAATGGCTTTGTAGAAATTATAACCAATAATGCATACTGCTCCATCGGAGCAGCGCCATTCGAGGTAGCTAGTCAGAAATGCACAAGAAAACGCAGGTGGTATACTTTAATTAATCAATGCCCTTTACGCACAATATTAGGATAAAGGCTACTTTTGCCAATATGGGTACAAAAAACATTTTGTATTATATTTTTTCTGTGGTACGGGTATTATTGTATCCACTTGCATTGATATATGGTGCTATAGTATGGCTGAGGAATAGGCTTTACGATACTAAATTTTTTACCTCTATCGAATTTAGCGTACCGGTAATTACCGTAGGCAACCTATCAACCGGTGGCACAGGCAAAACCCCGCATGTAGAATACCTTATCCGCATGCTGCATTACCAATACAAAGTAGCCACTATGAGCCGAGGCTATAAACGTCATACCCAGGGTTTTATAGTGGCCGATGAACATACCAATGCCCTGAGGATAGGTGATGAACCTATGCAATACCACATGAAATTTCCCGAACTGGTGGTAAGTGTGGCAGAAGAAAGAATGCTAGGTATCCCCGCCCTCCTGCAACGCAAACCCGAAATTGAAGTCATTCTACTCGACGATGCATACCAGCACCGCTCTGTAAGGGCAGGAATGAATATCCTGATCACAGACTATTCCCGCCCCTATTATAAAGACCATATACTCCCATTCGGCAGCCTGCGTGAAGGGCGAAGTGCTGCTAAGAGGGCAAACATCATCATTGTCTCCAAATGCCCTCCTGACCTTAGCCGGGATAAGGCCAAAGAGATGGTAACAGCCATAAAACCACTGGCCCACCAACAGGTATTTTTCACTGCCATCAACTATGGTGCTCCTTACGACTTTTTCACACGTGAACCTGGCAATATAACAGACAGCCATATTATACTGGTATGTGGCATAGCCCGCCCCGAACCACTCGTTGCGATGCTAAAACATAATGCCGCCGATGTGCATACCCTCTCTTATGCCGACCACCACTATTTTGTAAGCAGCGACCTGGAAGAAATAAAAGAAACCTGGGACAAATGGGACGTACCCAATAAGGTAATCATCACCACCGAAAAAGATGCTGCCCGCCTCCACCTGCATTACGGCAAACTACACGATATGGGTATAACCATTATGGTACTCCCTATAAACATCTACGTCCTCTTTGGTATGGAATCGACACTCGATGCCACCATTCAACGTTATGTAGAAGAGGTCATTAACGATAACAAAGACCCGTTTGGGATTGAGAATTAAAATTTGCACGTTAATCCAAATTGCACTAAATAACCTTATCCCAAATTAACAGCCTGCGGTATCCATGACGAATGGCATATCCCTAATGATAGTTTAAGAACAAAAAGAGGAGAATAACAAAATCCCCAAAATAATGAGTAGATTAGCGAATTGAAATTATCAACATTTAGAAAAATACAATTATCATGTCAAATAGTTGCATGTATAAATTATTAAACATCAACTTATTTAGCATAAAAAGAGCCACCCTTGCTATACTCACTATCCTATTTTCATTACCTTCTCAATCATTAGGGCAGACTAATACCATCAATACCAACCCTGAACTAAATTCCGGTATTAATGACTCCATCCTTAGGTTAAAATACGACAGCATATTTGTGCATTTCGAATATTCTAACCCAGATTCGGTGCTCTATTATACCAAACAAGGACTCGACTATTTCATCTGCCGAAATTACAAACCTGGCATAGCTGAAATGCTGACGATTCTGGCAGGAGTATATTCAGGCGAGGGCATGCTTGATATTGCCGAAAAAGCAGGTAATGAGGCATTGCAAATTAACCAAGAACTAAATAATAAATTATGGTTGGCCAATATAAATGATGTTCTAGGTGTTATTGAGGGTCGAAGGGGCAATTATGGGAAAGCTAATAAACTTTTCTTTGCTGCCCTTAAACTATATGAAGAAATAAAAGATACCGGGGGCATTGTAGATGCCTATATCAAATTAGGCACTGCCACTGCCAATAATAATACTCTTGAAAAGACACTGGAGTATTATAAATTGGGTTTAAACCTGGTAGACAAGAATAAAAACAGCGACTTATTGATATTTTTATATAACAATATCGGCGATGTTTACATTTTGAAAAAAGATTACCCAAATGCAGTAGAATATTTGCAAAAAGCACTCAAGGCTAGCGAAGAACCACAATATGCCCAAATTCGGCTGTTACCTTTAATCAACATGGGGAGTGTCTATATTAAAACCGGAGACACTGCCCTTGGTTTATATTATACCCAGCAAGCCTTCGATCTCTCTATAAAAGCTCACTTACCAGAAAACCAGGTACTCATACTTGAAAATATTGCCGAAATAAAACTAGGCAATAACCCTAGGAAAGCCATAGAATTGCTGGACACTGCCCTTCAGATTGCGGAAAGAATCGGCGTAAAGAACCTGCAATATGAGATATTAGTAAAACTGATCGATATTTATAAAAACCAGGGCAATTACCAGCTAGCCTTTACTTTATTAGAAAAACAGAAGATTATCGAAGATAGTATCAATAGTGCCGATAAACAACACACTATTGCTAATGTTGAGGCCATATATGGCCTGGATAAATTAAAAGCGAAAGTGCTGCAACTAGAGCTAACCGATCAGAAAAACCTTCAAAGAAGGAACAATATCTTGTTTATAGTGGTTTTATTGACAGTAATACTATTACTGGCATTATTATTTCTATGGAAAACACGCCGTATAAACAGGGAATTATCTACAAGTGAAATGCGATTAAAGAAATTAAGCCTGGTAAAAAACAAGCTTATATCAATCATTGCCCACGACCTTATTGGTTCAATAAGATTTATGCCACTTGCATTGAGGCTTAGCCGTGATGAGCAAATTGCTCAAGATGAAAAAGATGGTTTATTAAAACAGGTGGAACAAAATGCTATTGCCAGCTACGACACCCTACAAAATATGCTGGACTGGGGTAAGGCACAAATACAAGGTATAAACATAAAACGGACAACCTTTAATATGCAGGACGAATTGGCGAGTGTACTCAACTTTACCAATGTAGCTGCCAATTATAAAAACATAACAATCAATAACAACATACCTTCTAACCTGGTAGCCTTTGCAGACCCCAATCACTTCAAGTTCATTATCCGCAACCTGATTTCCAATGCCATTAAATATACACACAGGAATGGGTGCATAGAAATAAATGCGAGGCAGAATAACAATGAAATAGTAATCTCGGTAAAAGACACAGGAATAGGAATAAGCAAAGACCTGATTCCAACAATATTCGACTACCCACAGACCAGCGTTAATGGTACGGAAGATGAAAAAGGGAATGGTATAGGACTAAAACTATGTAAGGATTTTGTGACTGAAAATGGTGGTAATATATGGGTAGAAAGTGAACCAAACATTGGAGCCGCTTTCTACTTTTCACTTAAAATGAAAAGCAACACTAGTGCGGCTTAGGCGCATTGCTTTTAAGGTAAAAAGCAAGATTATGTATAGAAGAGAGCTCATATAATTGGGCTAAATTGGAGGTACCTGTCTTATCAAATATGCGTTTCTTAAACGTAGAAACCGTGCTATTACTCAAATTAAGTGTTTCGGCTATATTGTTAGTAGAATGGCCGTTGAGCAAGTAATGCAACACTTCTAGTTCCCTTGGTGCTAATAAAGAAAAAGGGTTAGTACTGGCTTTTTCATCTGTTGGTATAGGATGCCATACATTATTCAGAAAGTGGTTTATACAATCAATAGTTTCCTCCTCGCTGGCCGACTTATTGACATAATAACGAATGTCATATAATCTAAAAGCCTCGTAGTAAATGTCGGCTGGTTGCATGGAGAAAATCATAATTTTTATTGCGGGATATAGTTTTTTAATTGTTGGAATTATTTCGAGCGATGTGCCATCTACAAGCACCACATCAAGAATAATATGAGTGCAAATACCCTTTTTTAGTTCTTGCATAAGCCCACTACAACTCTCAGCCTCAGATACGTTTTTGCAATGCAATCTACTCATTAACAACAACTTAACTCCCTTCCTTATCATACTATGATCGTCTGCAACAATAATATGTTTATTCATACACATTTTTACATTATCATATAACTACAATATATTACATTGCAGTAAAATAAACCACTTTAGACAATTGAAAGATAAAGATACACAATTTGTGTCACGCCTTTGTCAAATAAATTCTACACATAGTCATAGATTTAGGGCCTAGTATTGTACCCTAATATCCCTAAGATACCCCGACTCCAATGCTTAAAAAACTGATAGTTGCGTTGTTGATGGTCCTGAACAACCAAATGATTCTGGCCCAAATACTGCCTGCAGAAGGTAACACCTTGAATTACAGGATTATAGGATTTTCTTACCCTAAAAAAGAGGAGACAACAAAATGCAAATTAGAAATTGCGGCAGGCAATTATAACTCAGAAGAGGCTTTCCGCAAAAACGTCATCAAGACAATCAATACCACCACAAGTAAAACAATTGCAGAAGTACCCTTGTTTGCTTGCCAGT
>CANGSR010000134.1 GCA_947456055.1 Chitinophagaceae bacterium | reverse complement strand
TAAACGAGTCATGAACCTCTGGCGTACAGGGGCAAGCATCAGTTGGCAACTCATTTATATCATACATATATTTGTTATCAGATATTTATTGCCCAAAAATTTGAAACCGACTTTTTGAGGGTCGACTAACTAGTAATTACCAGTCTTAAACCTATTCTGTCAGATCCATTTTATTCGACTATTATACCCATCAGAGTAACAAATTTGCTGCACAAAAGTTCATTGAATAGGACGTGGGCAATCCCAAATATATCAAAAATTACTGTCAGAAATATCAGGATACGACACCCTCTCTTTTGCCTGCCCACCTTGGTTGGGAGTAACAAATTTGTTGCACAAAAGTTGATTGAATAGGACATGGGTAAACCATGTATATCTCAAATAATACAGTCAGAGGCGTTTGGATATGGCACCCTCTCCCTCGGAGAGGGCCGGGGTGAGGCCTCCGTTTGGCAATCTAAATTCGTTTAAAAACCACACTTGTCAATGGCAGAGGGCAGGGGTGAGCCCTCCGATTGGCCATCTAAATTCTCTTAAAAAACCACACATGTCAATGGGAGTATCCGGTTCTCATTATCTTTCCACATTTTGCCAGAAAATTTGCCACACTCAAATCCATATCCCAAATTGCACCATAAAACGCTGTAATAAGGAAACTTTTGTATTCTATTAGAATTCATCGTTCCTAAGGAAATGCCGCACATTTACTATTAGTCAATCAAAAAATGAATTGCCAGTAGCCCTGGCCTTTAGGCCGGGGAATGAGGCAATAAAATATATGGCTTTAGCCGAAATTAGCCGCACATGTAATTCCCGAAAACCAATTTTGGCTAAAGCCAAATTTATTCATATTCCAATCCCCGGCCTAAAGGCCAGGGCAACTAAAAATTCTATTTATCACAATCTTTTTCCAGGACGATACGCAGTGAAAAATCCTGATAATCTTATAATCCTTTAATCCTGATTCTGATAAATAGGCATTGATGGCTAAATTCAGTAATTCCCACAAAAAAACAACCCTCTTTACCACAAGGCAGAGAGGGTTAGTTTAATATAAATTGTGCTACTTAAAAAGACCTGTTAATACCCACTACATAACGCATAGTAAGGTATTGGTCATTGCTATAGGCTGGGCGGTTCAGGAAGATGGGGAGGTCAATGCGGAGGGTGAGGGGCTTGGCTTTTTCAAATACACCCCAGTTTTTTATGGTGAAGGCCATACCCAGGCCGGCATCTACACGAAGGTTGCTCCAATAGGTGCTATTTGGGTAGATGGTGTATATGTCCTTACCATTTATATCACTTAGCTCCATTACTCCGGCATCACCAAAGGCATAAAGGTTGGCTTTTAGCCATTTGCTTATCCATTTTGGCTTGCAGGTGATGTAGTTTTCAAAATCTACTTCTACACTTGCCGATGCTCCACTACGGCCTTTATAGCCCACCATTATATTGCCATTACGCTCATCAGGTGCAAAATATCCGGCATAGCCACGCAGGTTTAGTCCGCCACCTGCCTGGAAATGGTTGCAATCATATTCCGAAACACCATGCCAATCGTCGGGTATAAAGCCTACGCTGCGGGTGTACTTATTTTCCATCTGCTCTTCAGGGTTGGCACCTGCTGCATATAGGATACTTTCAGATGGTAGGATATTGCCCATACCATACCTGCCAAACAGGCGGGTGCGTACTTCGAGTTTACCCACTTTATTATAATTTACAGATTCTAGCTGGCCATAAGAATAGTTGAATGGATTGTCATTACCACCCAGGAATGGTGCCCTGAATGAGAATGTATATCTACCCGTACCGCTTGCGTAGGTGTACACATGATTCCAGTTAAAGTTCAGCGATGTATTAGGCCTGTCCTGTGTGCTGTTCCAGTCTTTGGGAGATATAAGGTAGTCGTAGGAATAAGCAGCCTTAAAAGCATCAAGAGGGCGGTAAAAGGTTTTAAATCTTACCGAAAATGAATTTTTATCATTCATCTGCCATGTTAGCCCAGCCTTATGGTTTACCAGGCCGTCAAGGTAGCGGCTATTCAATTCCACTTGTAGGTTAGGGTGGTTACGGCTTAGTGGGGTGGTGTAGTTGAAAGTATAGTTGATGGGTGGGTAATTACTGTACCAAGATGACCCCTCATAAGTCAGGTAGTCATATTGCTGTAGTGCGTGGGTATTCCACCATATGGTGGCATCCAGATTATACAGTTTGTGGAAATAATCGCCTTCAAAATGCACCCCGGCCTTCACACCATCAATTGGGTTCCACCATACATCAGGACGAATATTGAGGTGGTATTGGCGGCGGTCTAGCGGGTCATTAAGCCCACCATCCAGCGATGTTTTAATAGCCAGGTGGCTAATAGGCAGGCCCCTGCTTTTGTAATTGTTCATCAGGTCCTTATCTGCCAGGCGATAGGTGGTATCAATCTGCACATGGCTTATTCCCGATGGGATATGTACCTCCGCAGTATAGTTGCTGTTCAGTTTACCCCAACCAGTCCATTTAGGTAGGGTAGTGGCATCAGTCTTTTTGCTGAACCAGGTATTTGGTATATAGTAGCTATGGGTTGCGCCATCTTTACCAGTTACGGTAAAGTCAATAGGCATCTGCATTTCGCCCGGCCTGCTGAAGGTAATAGCAAAGCTATCCTCACCAGATAATTTATTGATGCGGCTAATTTTATAATCCAGGGTCTTAGTTGTTTCAAACCATTCGTCAAAGAACCAGCTAAGGTCGGCATGGGTAAAGTTGATGATTGATGCTCTGAAATCTTCGAAATAAGGGTGCGTAAATTTCCATTGTTCAAAATAGTTGTGTAGTGCGGCTTTAAACAGAGAATCGCCCAGGGTATATTGCAGGTTGTAGAGCATAGAGGCTGTTTTAAAGTAAACCTGCCCATACCCACCTCCATGGTTCAGTGCACTATTAAAGTCGTCAGAATGGGTATTAATGGGCTGTGCCTCTTCATTATATTGGTCTAGGGTATATCTGTTCAGCACATTGCGGTCTACAACATTTCCTGGGTCGGTAAACATGCTTCTCCAGGTTTGCTTTATTTTTCCATTAGCTTTCTTTTTAGGTTCGCCATTGTAAGGTACAGGGCCGTCTATAGCATTAAGCCCCCATGCAGTCAGGAACTGTGTAAAACCCTCATCCATGGCTGCACGGTAGGTTTCATTGTTGCCCACTTGTCCATAAAACCAGTTGTGGCCTATTTCATGTACAAAAAGCCCACGGTAGCCTGGTTCAGAGCCGCCATCCAGGGTCAGCATGGGGTATTCCATACCATCAGCCGCATCGGCAGCAACTATTTTAGGGTAGCAATATAGGCCTATGTCCTCTGAAAAAGTTTTAATGATTTTGCTAATGTAGTCGGGGGCATTCTGCCAGCCTGCGGCATGGGGTTCCTGCACTATGGCCACACATTCTATCCCTTTCCAGTATGCAGTGCCTATTCGGTAAGATGGGTCGGCAGTAAAGGCAAAGTCATGCACATCATTGGCCACAAAATGCCACCTTTTGCGCTCGCCTTTTACATAGGGGATGATAGTAGAGGGTGCTTCATTTCCTTTTTTGGTAGCAAAGTTTTTGATGTCCAGTTTTTCCCTTAGGGTGTCCGGTAGGGCTTCTTTACGGTTCTTCAATTCCCCGGTTGCCTCTACTATATAGTTAGATGGGAAATCGAGGGTTACATCATATTGGCCATAGTCGCCATAAAACTCACGGTTAAGGTGCTGGTAGGTGTCCCAGCCATGCATACGGTCGTAAACACATATTTTAGGAAACCACTGCACCCCATTATAATGTTTGAAACCCCATGCATCATACATTTTCATTCGACGGCGGGTTTCGCCCATATCATAATAAGTATTGAATTTTATAGTGAATGTGGTTTTGTCATTAGGAGCCAATGGGCCAGGTAGAAAAACCTTGAGGATGGTATTGTCGAGTTCGGTACGCACAGGTACACCCTCCACCTCTACTAATTCGGTATTAGAGCCTAGCCCAGCTTCCTCCTTAGTTCCCATTTTTGCATTTACATTGTTGGCTCCTTCCAACTCACGCAGGTAAGAGTTTTTTACAAATGCATTCTGGTAAAGGTGGAAGTACACTACATATAGGGTGTCGGGTGAATTGTTCCAATAAGTAAGGTTTTCCAATCCTTCTATTTTATTAGAATCCTCATTTATGCGGGCCTCAATATTATAGGCTACATCCTGCTGCCAGTAGGCCTTATCGGGCATACGGTTTTTCCAGTAGAGTGGGTTATTTGCATTCCTGAATTCATTTGTATCACCGAAAAAACGCTTGTAAAATATCCCAGGTCTATATCTCATATTTTCCCTCGATACACTTGGTGCATCTATACGGCGAAGGGGTGGGGGGCGACGGAAACTTGGGTCGACAATGCGTTTTTGTTGGGCACCAGAGATGGTAGATAGGAGTATTAATGGTAAGGTAAAAACTAAATGTAAGCGCATAGATTAGAATTGGGCAATAAAAATAGAATTTTTAAATGGAATAGGGCTAAAGGAAGTGGATTTATAGTGAGATAGTTTTTGTGCCGGAGAATACCTAACAAGCATTAAGACGGTAATAGGTTTTAGCTGATTAAAAATTTATACCAATCCTAGAAAGAATTATCAGAAGCACCTAATATTGTGGTCAATTAACTGGTGCTTTATGAAGATATACTCTGCCTACCTCATTATTTTTGGAAACCTTATGGCCCTGGCCGGGTCTATGATGATAGTTTATATCCGGTTTGGGCTCAAGCACAATCTAGGCCAGCACCTGCCACTCGCAATTGGTGGATTTTTTATTATGTTAGTAGGAATTGTCATCAGGTTCAATGGAAAGAAAAAGAGGATGCTGGGCGAGTAATCTCTATTGAGGTAATTGTGACTTCCGTTTAAAGAAAACAAATCCATTGCTACCGCCTATTTCTTCCAGCTGGGGCATGGCTCTAAGCTTGTATGCATCCATTACCTTGCAAATAAAATAAGCAGGCTTGTCTATAGCGCCATTCAGCAACCATGGCTCATTGGCTTCTGGTTGTAGTTTCTTACCCCTTATGTCAGTTCTGTTACTGGTATAGTTGGGATTGGTTGATTTTATTTTTTGCGTATAAAACAGGTTTGCATAACTCTTATAACCCACCGGTTGCACATATACATCCTTACCCGCAAAACTGCTAAAAAAGTCAATTGCCGACCGCTGTGAATACAATTCAATCTTAGGTGTGAAATGCAATATGGTAGCCTGAATGATGATGACCTGGCTAATGCATAAAATCAGAATTCCCCGGCGGAAGTCCTTTCCCATAAAATATACTGAAGTAATAATAGCTGCAAGATAGAGTATTCCCCAAGCACATTCGGCATAGCTCCAACTTACATTTGCATGTAGGTTGCCTACCACAAATGGGTCTTCTATAAGTGGTATCAGCTTGTCTTTATTGATGCCTACTATGGGTAAAGCCGTTATGAGTATTGCTAATATTGAACCCAAAGAAAGCACCAGCCACTTTATCCATTTTTTGAAGTGTTCGTGTTCTGAGCTTAGCAGGTATATCTGATTTGCAGCAAGGAAGGTAAGCGGGAAATAGCAAAGTGAAGAGTAATGTACAATCTTGGTCTTGACGATTGAGAACAGAATCAGCACCACCCAAAAAAGTATCCACATCCAGTGGTCGAAATTATTAGTAACGGGTTTCCCAGTCACAGGTTTGCGTTGGTATTGAAAAAGAAAGGCCGATGCTGGGAAACAACCTATAAGTAAAACTAAAAAGTGGTAAATGAATGGCCCGCCATGGTCGGAGTCTTCGGTGGTAAATAGTTTCACCTGATACCAAAGAAACTCACTCACAAACCATTGTCCATAGGCAGCACCATAAGTCACTACAGCCACCAAGAGCCAGGTAAGGATAGGGAGGAGTGCAAAAAGGGCAATGATGAAAAAGTGCTTAATTTTATAATAATTCAATCCTTTATTGACTATTATGTATACCAGGAAGGATAATAAAGCTACCAAAATAGCCACAGGCCCTTTGGTGAGTACTGCAAGCCCCAGAAACAATCCTGCAAGGGCAGCGTGCCACAATTTGCGCGGGGAGTATTTTAAAAGATGAACCTGGAAGAATGCCAGAAAAATAAATAGGTTAAAGGTAGGGTCTATTATGCCTGATTTGAAATAAAAATGGGGTAGCCAGGTAGCCACATATAGAATTACCCACCACGAAGCCATCTTTTCGTTCACAATCCGCCTACCTACGTAGAAAATGGTGCATAAGGTAATGATACCTGCCAGTGCATTTGGAAAGCGGGCGGCAAATTCACCTATGCCAAAAACCTTCATAGATAATACTTGTAACCAAATGAATAGTGGGGGTTTTTCCCAGAAGGGCATAAAGTCTATCTGGGCACGCAGGTAGTCTTTCGAAACTATCATTTCCCTGGCGCACTCGGCAAAATTGATTTCATCCCAGTCGAATAGGTGCATATGGCCTATGAAAGGAATAAAAAGCAGGCAACCTAACAAAACAATAAGTGTATATCGTAAGTATAGAGGCATAATGCTATCAGGGGGAAATCAATGCAAAATTAACCATTGCCCCGGCTTGTTGTGGTTATATTATTAAGTCGTAATGATGTTCTGTTGAGGATAGAGAAAATAAGCGTGGTTGTCAGGGCTCCTATAAGGCTACCGGTGTATACATCTTCGAAAAAATGGGCACCTAAGTACATACGAGAGTAGCATACAGATAATGCCATAAAAAATAATGGAAGGCCAAGTATTTTTAATTCTTTGGGTAGCACAAATGCAAGGAAACAGAAAAAACTGAAAGCCCCTTCACTATGGCCCGATGGAAAACTTTTAGACATCAATACTGTCCACCAGGGCTCCATATGTACCCAATATTTATTGGCATAGCGTGATAGTGGGCGAGGATGATTAAAGTAAACCTTGAGTAACTGTTGTATAAAGAAGGGGATAATATTAGTAAATAGCGCATTGAGAAAATAGGTCTTTTTCGAAAAAGGCAGGAAGAACATGAGTGCTAGTAATACTGGCACTATTACCTCACCCTGGCCCATCCATGTGATATAGTAGAAACAAATATTGGCAGCGGGGCTGAAATGGCGGTTAACGGCAAAGAATAATTCCTCCCTGGTAAACAGGGTTAATAAAATACCTCCAATTACCACCCATGCCATAAATGGTATAAAGAAGTAGGGATTGAATACGCTATTTTGATTCTTATTGGTCAATATCTACTGTATCTCTTTTGGCTGTAAAAAGTTTAAAGATAAAATTCCAAATCCTACGGTAAAACTCTTTTATGAAAATCTGGGAATCATTCCTGGCAGATGCTATTAGCCATACCGCCAGGGGCATAAGGATAGCTGTAGACATCCACATACCCATCCATGGTGCAACTGAGCCAGCTTTGGCCAGTTTCTCACCCGTAATATTCAGGATATGGAAGGCCATAAAAAAGATAACAGCTATTACCAACGGCATGCCCAGGCCGCCTTTGCGTATTATGGCTCCCAATGGTGCACCTATAAGGAAGAGGAGAATACAGGCAAATGAAAGGGTGAATTTCCTGTGAAGCTCCACTGCAAATTTGAGGTAATTCTCTATATTTAGTTTCTTCTCCAGGGCATTCATGTCAATCAGCGACTTCAGGTTGCGGATATTATTAGTAGTAGTTTGTACAGCCATTGGGCGGCATGAATCTGGTATCATTTGCAAAAATGATGAATCATATTTGCCCATCGATTTTGAATTAATAGTAAGTTTTGCAATTGATGGCACCGGTATCGTGGGCAAAGCACCAGGGGGTGGGGTAGCAGGATTGGGATTATTGGTTTTAACAGGGGTTTGTTGTTTTTTTGCTACAGGTTCTTTGGCCTGATCATCCCACGATATATACGGTAAAATAAAACCAGTTAGTGCACCGGGCAATCTGGCCCTTGAATGGTCAAGGCTATCCAGGTTAGCCATTAACTGTGCTGCATTCATCATTTGGTAAGCTCCCTTGAAGAGGTCTTCGTTATTCCGTGTAAATTTGAGTGAAGAAAGGTCGAACACTTTATTCCATCGTTCAAAGTGCATTCTGGTTTGGGCACCATCGTGCATGCCATGGTCCATACCTTCCTCATAGCGCCAGCCGTCTGTAAGTTTAAATACCAATGATTGCTTGTCGGGTGAGGATATCATTTCGCCTTTTTTGGCAATGATTACCTTGTTATTGCCCGACATGTCGGTATGGTCGTATATGATAATATCGTGAATAGTATTTCCATCCTCGTCTTTGCTGCCCACCCTTATGGAATAGCCCGGCATTTCATTATTAAACTGGTCTGCACGTATATTGAAGGTAGGCTTAGCATTCCGCACGTCATAAAGGAGTGACAGTGCCTTGAGGTTGGCTACTGGTATCACATTATCGCTAAATAGGAATGCCCCGAAAGCAATAACTGTAATGAATAAGAATAAGGGCCTCATAAACCTGAGCAATGATATGCCCGAAGACTTAATGGCCACCAACTCGAAATTCTCGCCCATATTGCCGAAGGTCATGATGGAGGAGAGTAAAACACTCAATGGCAATGCTAAAGGCACCAGGGTGGTACTCATATACACCAGCAATTGCACCAACATCCAGATATTCAGTCCTTTGCCTATCATTTCATCCATGTAGAGCCAAAAAAACTGCATTACAAGTACAAAAAGTGATACGAAAAAAGTAACCAGAAATGGGCCTATAAAGCTCCTGATGATTAATATGTCAAGCTTTTTTATCAAAAATGAATATTATAAAAAATGAAAGCCGATTGAAATGGAGATAAAAATAGGTGTTAAAATACAAACCTACATAAATTGGTGTTTATTCCATTAGCAGTGCTATAGTATTAACAATATTTATGGGTAAGAATACTAAACCAATCTGGTTGTTTATGAGGCAATTCAGGAATGGCAAGCCGTAGGAAAGCATTCGGGGTAAATAAGGTAAATCCAAACAAACTGATGTGGCTTATTTCAAACCCCGGATGAAATATATCCAATCAGGTCTCAGGTAAGCATGAAGAAAGAGTATTTCAGTTAGTGCTACTGTAATTAGGTGACATAATCGTACTTAAACGAGAAATGATGATAAGCCCGGTGATTGAACCCGGATTAAAGCCTGAAATCAAATTCAGGAAAAAGTCAAATGGAAAATCTAAAATTAGCTTCCTAACCTATGCTTGAGTTCATGCACCTGAGAGGCCCACAATCTTTGTTGGTCTTTAAGGTCGTTTTTTTCTGCAAAATCAGTTATTCTTAAAATTGTTTCATTAGTTACCGGACTTTGCTCTATACCGAACTCGAAAAACTCATCATTACTATAATACTCCCAACGGTATCTGATAAATTCATTTTCTACATGTTCTAATATTTCAGCGGTATCGGTACTGCCATTCCAGGTGAAGTTCATTTTATGCTCCCTTTGGTCTACTTTGTCGGCAAACCACTCTTGAAGGCCTACCGGAGTAGATAAGAAATCGTATAAAATAGATGGGGAACACCTTATCGGGAATTCAACAGAATACATTACCTTTTTTTTGTTCATCGTCTTAACTATTCGCTTGTTAACAGTTTCGGTGCAATAATAAAAAAATACTGCTACAAACAAAATTATATTCGGGGTTCTTTTGAATATTTTTTGGTGGTATCTGTACTTAGCAATAAATTTGTGTTAAGGTATTCGTAATTTTTTTTGGGTTTGATTGTTAAGAACCTTAGATTTGCCACTCTATTGTAAGTTTTTTAATGATACCCATAGTTGTGAGTTACTATTTTAAAAACCACTCAATTCTTTGCCTATGTCTATGCGTCAGCTAAAGATCACGAAATCAATAACAAATCGTGAAAGTCAATCTCTTGAAAAGTATCTGCAGGAAATTGGGAAAGTAGATTTAATAACGCCGGAAGAAGAAGTGCAACTGGCTATTCGTATAAAACAAGGTGACCAGAAAGCACTTGAGAAATTAACTAAGGCAAATCTGCGTTTCGTAGTTTCTGTTGCTAAACAATACCAAAACCAGGGCCTTTCTTTAAGTGATTTGATCAATGAAGGTAATCTGGGTTTGATTAAGGCTGCACAACGTTTTGATGAAACACGCGGTTTCAAGTTTATATCTTATGCGGTGTGGTGGATTCGCCAGTCTATATTACAGGCATTGGCCGAGCAATCTCGTATTGTTCGTTTGCCTCTGAATAAGGTAGGCCTATCTAATAAAATCAGTAAGGCTTATTCTCAACTGGAGCAGGAATATGAGCGTGAGCCATCAACTGAAGAATTGGCGGAATTATTGGATATTGGTACTGAGGAAGTAGAAACTACATTGGGCGTTGCTGCAAGGCACGTATCGGTTGATGCGCCATTTGTGGACAGTGAGGATAATACCTTACTAGATATCCTGGAAAACCCAAATTCAGATTCAGCAGATGCCGACCTTTATCATGGAGAGTCACTGAGGTGCGAAATTGAACGTTCTTTAAGTACCCTTACCGACCGCCAGCGCGATGTTATTAAGCTGTATTTCGGTATTGGAGTAGCTAATCCAATGTCGCTTGAAGATATTGGTGAGAAATTCTCATTAACCCGCGAGCGGGTTCGCCAAATCAAGGATAAGGCTATTACCAAATTGCGTACTGCAAGCAGGTGCCAGCTTTTAAAGACCTATTTGGGTAACTAATTTTATTGTGTTTTTTCGATATTTATGCCGTGCCTATAAGGGGTGCGGCATTTTTTTTTGAAGCAGTTTGTAGTTAATTGGTGTTATGAAATGAATAAAAAGACTGGAAAACAGACGATTTTTTTATGGAAAAAGAATAAAATTGCTATATTCGTGTTAACTATTAACATGCTATTTTCCTATACCCCAGCTTTACACCTTATAGTTTGTTGATTACTAGATTGTTACAGTAAATATTGTCACTATTAATGGGAGATATACAACCAAAACACAGGAAAATAGTACCTGACCTCAATAATATTAAAATATTGATGGCTGAAAATGATGAGCTTGTTTTCCTCATTGGCCAGAAGATATTGTCAAATCTTAATGCCAGGGTGGTTAATGCTGAAGATGGTCAGACGGCTGTTGATTTGGTGAAAAATGGTGATTTTGATATTGTATTGATGGATGTGCATATGCCTGTTATGGATGGTATGACCGCAACTAAAGAAATAAGGAAATTCAATCCCACAATACCCATAATAGTAGTGACATCTGATAAATCAAACGAAATAAGGTCTGATTTCTCCGGACTAAGTATTTCTGATATTGTTTACCAACCTTATGACCCCGAATACCTCTATACGGTAATCTGGAATACTATTCAAAAGACTCCCAGTCTGAAAAACAAACTTTAATAAATTCTCCATTTTCGCTTCAATACTTTTATTTCCTCCGCCTCAAGGGTCGGGGTGCCATCATATAGGCCTGCATTCATGCGCTGTCTCATGGCCTCATAAAGCGATATGGCACAGGCTACCGAAATATTAAGCGACTGCACCATGCCAAATTGGGGTATGATAAAATTGCCATCGCAATAAGAAAGACATTCTTTGGTGACACCGGCATGTTCATTCCCAAATACAAGTGCT
>CANGSR010000133.1 GCA_947456055.1 Chitinophagaceae bacterium | reverse complement strand
TTCTTAAACCTATAAGTGTAAGCGAGCTAAGAATGGTGGTGGACAGGTTGAGTGAAAAACTTACCTATAACCGACTGATTAGTGAAACTAAAAAGACAATTGGCGATGTAGCTCATTCCATCAAAAATAAGGCTTCGATACATAAAATTACCCTTAGGGATACAAACGGTGTGGAGATCATTGACTTCAAAAACATCTACTTTATCGAAGCGCAAAGCAGTTATTCCAGGATTGTGTTTCTCAAAAACAATGAGATAAAAGAGATGATAATGAGTAATCCATTATCAGATTATGAGGAAATGCTGCCAACTGAAATGTTTTTCAGAATCCACAGGTCTTATCTTGCCAATTGCCATCATCTAAAAAAAATCACTAATGACGGGACACCCCAGATTATTTTAAACGGAAACTTCACCTTACCGGTAAGCAGGAGGAGATACCACCTGTTATTAGATTTCCTTAAAACCCATGATTAGTGCCAAGGAACGATGAGCCGCTACCTAATCATATTTATCCTGTTTCTAGTATTCAATAATGCATATGGCAAAGAATACCCCATGTTGCATTATACTGTGGAGGATGGCCTGCCCAGTAATACCATTTATCAGGTTTATAAAGACAGCAGGGGATACTTATGGTTTTCTTCGGATAAGGGCATAGCAAGGTATAATGGCATCAAATTCGAAAAATTCAATACAACTAACGGGTTGCCGGATAATGAAATTTTCTATTTCAATGAAGATCCTTTTGGCAGGTTGTGGATGGGTACCTATAATGGTGAACTATGTTTCTTTAAAGACGGGGTTATCCATACTTCAGCCAATACGCCCTATCTTAAACTGCCATTTAAATTGCCATTTATATCAAATATCCAGATAGAGTATGACAGTAGTGTTTCGATACAGTTCAGAAACCGAACGAAAATTCTAAATATTAAAGATGAACGTTGCCAAATTATCAATCTGGTTAAGCTTGATACAGGCGGCTTTAATAATTTGCTTTTCTTCCACAAGTTACCACATGACCAGTATGAATTCTCATTTGTTGGTAAAAAATACCAAATAGACACCAATTGCAACGTATTGAAATACAGCATTGTAGATTACGAGAGTGGAACAGGAATGCAAAGTATCCACTGGTTGGTATCGAATAATAACATTCAAAAATACTTCTTCAACGAGCATTTTGTTTTTAACCAACAAATGAAAATAATAAAACGGCTTAAGGATAACATATATAGTAATTTATATATTTATTGTGTTTATGGCACAAAAAATGATACTTTTATTTCCACTGATTATGGCATCAGGCTTAATGACACAATTAGCCTACTGGCTGATTATAAAGTATCATCACTGGTCCAGGACAAAGAAGATAATTACTGGGCATCAACATTAGGCCAGGGTGTATACAGGATAAATAAGTATTTTCTAAATACATCACTCCTTAAAAATCCGGAAAACCATAAGGTAGTGTACTTATATAATGACAGTTCATATATAGTATTCACGACTGAAAAAAATAATATTTACCTGTTATCCAAGAACAGCGAACAACCAAAATTGCTATACCAGCAGAATCAAAGCATACGTATAACAGGTAAGGGAAAGACACCCGCCTACCTACTGACAAAGGATTACAGGTATTATAATTTTTTCGGTTTTAACCAATATACCATAGACAATGTTCTTGCCCCAAAGCCATCTGTAAAACTGGAAAACTCACCGTTTAAAGATAATGAAGGAGTGAAAGACCTGACGGTCGCAGGCAATAAACTATATGTAAACACCAGATCCAGAGTAGTTTGTCTTGATTATTCTTATCCACAAAAAGGATCAATAAAACTGATAACCGTATCAGATACTTTGACCAGAATTTATGATTTGCAAAAATCTGCAGACAATGAAATCTGGTATAATACAATAAAGGACTTATATAAAGTTGAGGGAGGCAAGGGTATTGTACAAAACCAGTTTAGCAACATCAATTTAAAGGCATTCGCCTTTTTTGGTAAGTTCCTTTTGGGGTACACCCATAGCAATCAGATGATATGCATATACGACTACAATCACAACTTTACAATCAATTATATACCTTCCCAAGATTGCATATGGGATAAACTATATAAGATTGACGACCAACATATCCTTATCAGCACCAACAACCTTTACCGCCTGCTGACGCTGGATACCACCGGGAGAAAAAAACCTGAACTCACTGCAATAGAAAGCCCCTATATACCCTTGCAGGCTGAGGCAATATGCCTTGATAAGGAATATTGCTACTTTTTTAAAAAGGGTGTAATATCGGTATTGAATATCAATAGCCTATTGATAAAACCCAATCCGCCGAAACTGTATTTCACCCAAATGACTACGGGTAAAACTAACCGCACAATAGATAGTATAGTTACCATAAAATACAATGAATCGAGCAATATATCCATTGCCTATTCAACAATTTCATTTGGTGGCGATAATGTATCCTATCAATATTCCTTTTCAGATAATGAAACAGATAGCTGGCGAGAGGTAACGGGCGAGGAGGTTAGCCTCGTGCATCCGGGTTATGGCCAACATATTATTAAAATACGGGCCAAAACAATATCAAGTGATTATTGCCAACCAATTTCATTTACCTTAATCATCGAAAGACCCTATTTCGCAACATGGTGGTTTATTTTAATCCTATCAATATGCCTTGTTACTTCTATTTGGGCTATAGTAAAGTTCAGGATTACCAAATTATTGCGCAAAAGGGAGCGGGAACACAAATTGGAAATCAGGTTTATCAAGTCAGAATTTAAGGCTATGAATGCTTTAATGAATCCCCATTTCATATTCAATACCCTTAATAATGTTCAAAGCCTGGTGAATAATGATGATAAATTGGCGGCAAATGAATATCTGAGAATTTTTGCAGACCTGATAAGGCAAAATATGCAGAACCTATCTAAAGAACTTATTTCACTACAGAAAGAAATAGACCTGATCAATAACTATCTGCTGCTGGAGAAATTACGATTTGAAGACCAATTAAATTATGCCATAAATATTGACCCTTCAATAGAAATGAACTTTATTATGATACCACCATTATTGATCCAACCGCTGGTTGAAAACTCAATAAAACATGGTATTCTGCCACTTAAAAACAAGCCGGGGTTTATACAAGTGGATATTAATGAACGGGATAATACTCTTGTAATAGAAGTTAAAGATAACGGAGCCGGAATTAACCCGGGGAAAGGGGACAGCCAATCAAAACATGAATCCTTTGCTCTAGAGAACATTAAGAAAAGGATAGCCCAATTGGGTATCATTCAAAATAAAGAGATCAACTTTGAAATATTAACTGTAACAGACAGTGCGGGTAATGCCCAATGGACTGTTGCGATGATTACCATTCCGATATCTTAAACAAGGTAAATTCCAGGCAAAATTACCACTTGGAAACAATTCCTGCCATTCAGAAACTCCTTTTGGAAACCGCTCCAGGTTAAATGTAAATTGCAGTATAATAATTAATTACTGTATCAAATACATTTTTTTATTAGGATACTTATTTTGTACGTAATTAATAATTGTAAGTATTTTTTATTAAATACTTATGTATGTAAATTATTGTGTAAATAATTGTAAACCAATAAATATAATATGAAAACGAAACTCAATGTTTTTGAATTTTTACTTATAAAATGTCTTCCACGTGGACAACCTGTTATCAAATAAACCTAACTGACAATGATTTAACAAAAGTTCTTAAAACCAAAAATAAATATTTTTTAATCCTAAAAATCAAAACAAAATGAAAAAACAAGTAATCAAATTATCGATCTGCCTGACAATGGCAACTGCAATGGCCAATCATTCATCAGCCCAGGGCTGGCAAGCCATGCCACTTAATAAACTGATAGCCATCAATCAGTTTGACAATACCCAGGGAACTGCAACGGGTAATAACCAGGTAAATGACATTCATCTGGGAATAGGAACTGACATACCTGATTTAAGCTATAAAGCCCAAATCTTCAGTAATACCAGGGATTCGCATCTTGGTCTTGCCGGTATGGCTCCAAGTATCAGATGGTCAAACCTGGTAAATTGGGTAGGTTCGGGCAATCAGGCAGATATTGGCCTTGCTACTAATCTGGGTGATTTTGTGGGAACTGCCATACCAGGTGACTTCATTATGCAAAACAGGCAGAATTCAAGTTTAATATTCGGAGCCGGCGGTGGTACCGGGGTTGAAAGAATGAGGATACAAGGAAATGGTAATGTAGGTATCAATACGCCAATAGTAAATGACCGTCTGGAAATAAACCTGGGAACTTTGCCTCAGGAATATGTAAGGGTAGATAACATGCCTACACTTGATACCAATGTGGTAACTATAGACCCTGCAACCGGCCGATTATACCGCAGTAGCATCTCGTTGAATAATCTTGGTGGCAACAACTCCTGGTTGTTAACCGGAAACAGTACATTCCCTGCCACCTATTTTATGGGTTCTATACCCGCCATGGATGTGCCTTTCAGGTCTAATAATATTGAGCGCATGAGAATCACAGCGGGCGGCACGATAGGAATTGGCACAGCAACACCAGATGCAAGCTATAAAGAAGAAATCTATAGTACCAAAGATGACAATCATCTTGCAATAGCAGGAACTGCCCCATCAATACGTTTTCATGACAATCTATTATGGGCATCTTCAACCAGAAGGGCTGATTTGGGTCTGGCTACAGCACCTGGTGATTATGTACCAACTTCAGTTGGTGGTGATTTCGTAATACAAAACAGGGAGAAATCGAACCTAATCTTCGGATGCGGTGGTGTAGCTGGTGAAGAAAGGATGCGTATTGACAAAGATGGTAATGTTGCAATTAACACAACAGTGGCCAACGACAGGGTTGACATTAACTTAGGTACATCACCACAGGAATATGTAAGGATTGAAAACATGGATATGGGTGAATACAATATAGTGACCATTGACCCAGCTACAGGAAGACTATATATGTCATGCAACCAAACTAAACCATGCCCAAGTCCGTTTGCAGCCAAGGTGAGTTCACCTGAGGAATTGCAGGCTCAAATAAAAACACTTAATGAAGAGCTGGCCACCCTTAAGGCAAAATTGAATGACATATCATCTAAAACCGATGGCGCCATTAATACAACCGGAAACACATTGTTCCAGAATACGCCTAATCCATTCAATAAAGAAACTACTATCGGTTATCAAATCAACCAGATGAACGGTACTGCCAGTATCATGATTGCTGATATGAATGGCAGGGAAGTTTCGAAGTTCCCAATAGCACAGGCTGGCAAGGGTAATATTGTAGTACCAGTAGGAAATATGAATGCAGGTATGTATTTATATACCCTAATAGTAGACGGCAATGCTGTTGATACCAAAAAGATGATTGTGAATGCGCAGTAAATCCACTAATTGTCTATGATTAAACAAAGCGGTCCGGGATATTTCCCGGACCGCTTTGTTTTGTATTGTGCAATCCAACCCTAATAAAAAAAACGGGGGCACCTAGTGGCATCCCCTGTTCCTAACTAAAAATCACACTCTTTATAAAATGGTCCAGGTTTTATCGCCTGAAAGTATTTTGTTTAATGATGCCTTGCCTTTACGGGCAGTTAGTTCGGCTATTTGTTCTTCCATTGCCGCTTCGTAGGTTGGGCGGTCCTCAGAGAAGATAACCCCAAATGGACGAGGGAACTCTACACCATTGTACTCGGTATCGAAGAAGCTGGCTATTATGTGTGCCTTTATTTTATCATGCTCATCGTGCACCCAAAGGTCATTTACAGATACTCCCGGGTCTTTCAGATTTACGATTACCGGCATTGTGCCCTCCAGCTTAATACCCTTGTCATCCCCATTTCCAAAAATCAATGGTTTGCCATGCTCCAGGAATATTGCTTTTTCCTTTTTAGTGTCCTTTTCTGAGAATGCAAAGAAAGCACCTTCATTGAAGACCGTACAGTTCTGGTAAATCTCTACAAATGATGTACCCTTATGATCATTGGCACGTTTTAGGACCATCTGCATATGTTTTGGGTCACGGTCCATAGAGCGGGCCACGAAGCTACATCTTGCACCCAGGGCTAGTTCGCTTGGGTTGAATGGTTCCTCAACAGAGCCAAACGGGGTTGACTTAGCCACCTTGCCTTTTTCAGATGTTGGTGAATATTGCCCCTTGGTGAGGCCATAAATCTGATTATTGAATACGAGGTAATTAAGGTCGAAGTTTTTGCGCATGAGGTGGATAAAATGGTTGCCACCTATTGAAAATGCATCACCATCGCCTGAAATAACCCAAACACTGAGGTTAGGATTTGCTGCCTTAACACCTGATGCTATTGCTGCCGCACGGCCATGTATACTGTGCATACCATAGGTATCCATATAGTAGGTGAACCTTGCTGCACAGCCTATACCTGAAATGAAAACGATATCTTCTTTGGGTATTCCTAAATCGGGGAATACGGTTTGCACCTGTTTCACAATAGAATAGTCGCCACAACCCGGGCACCATTTTACTTCCTGGTTAGATGCAAAATCTTTTGCCGTAAGCTTAGGTGCCGCTACCTGTTCTGCTATTGTTGTCATTGAATATTATTTAAGAAATTCCAGAATTTTGTTTTTTAATTCACGGGTAGTAAATGGCTGTCCCTGCATTTTCGAATATCCTGTAGCCGGTAAGAGGTACTTAGCTTTGATTAGGTTAATCAATTGGCCACAGTTCATTTCGGGTACCAGGATATTTTCATACCCACTCAGCAATTCGCCCAGGTTTTTGGGGAACGGATTGAGGTGGTGCAGGTGCACATGTGCCACATCATAACCCTCAGCAATCAATTCATGCACAGCAGTTTTAATAACACCCGATGTAGACCCCCAACCCAGCACCGCTAATGGACCAGTTTCATTTCCACTATCAGGTTTTGCCAATGGAATATAATCTTCAATTTTCCTGATTTTTTCAGCCCTGAGGCGGGTCATCACCTCGTGGTTCTTAGCATCGTAAGACACGTTACCAGTCTCATTTTGCTTTTCAAGCCCACCTATGCGGTGCATCAGGTCTTTGGTACCAGGCTTCACCCATGGGCGGGATAATTTCTCATCACGCTTGTAGGGCAGGAAGCTACCATCGGGATTATTATTTTCGGTAGTAAACTGTGCTTTGAACGGCACCAAATCATCAGCATTGGGGAAGCGCCATGGTTCAGAACCATTAGCTATATAACCATCTGTGAGGCAGATAACTGGTGTCATGTGCTCTACAGCTATCCGTGCACACTCAAGAACTGTATTGAAACAATCGGAAGGTGAGGAAGCTGCCAATACCGGCATTGGCCCCTCACCATGCCTGCCATACATGGCCTGCATCAGGTCGCTCTGCTCTGTTTTGGTAGGCAGACCTGTACTTGGCCCACCACGCTGAACATTGACAATCACCAATGGTATCTCCAGCATTGTTGCCAGGCCCATAGCTTCAGACTTAAGCGACATACCCGGACCAGAAGTAGTAGTAACCCCAAGCACACCAGCATAAGATGCACCTATGGCAGCACATATTGCAGCTATTTCATCCTCGGCCTGGAAAGTTTTCACATTGCTTGTCTTGTATTTAGACAATTCATGCAAAATATCGGAGGCCGGTGTAATAGGATAAGAACCTAAGAATAGCGGCAAGCCTGAAAGTTCGGCAGCGGCTACAAGGCCAAGGGCTGTAGCGTGGTTGCCCGAAATATTGCGGTACTCGCCTTTAGGCAATTGGGCTGAAGCTACTTTATACCTTGTAGTGAAAATTTCGGTATTGTCGCTGAAATTCCAACCAGCCTTAAGGGTATTGATATTTGCCAATGCTATATCTGGTTTCTTCGCAAATTTCTCTTTGATGAAATTGATGGTATAATCCATTGTTTCATCAAACATCCAGAAGAGGATGCCCAAAACAAACATGTTTTTGGAGCGCTCTATCTCCTTCATGCCTAGTCCTGAACCGGCAAGGCTTTCCTTGGTAAGCTTTGAAATATCCAGTTTATGCACCAGATAATTATCGAGGCTACTGTCTTCAAGCGGGTTGACCCCATCCGGGAATCCGGCCAAACCTAAGTTCTTTTTATCGAAACCGGCAGTATTGGTAATGATGATACCACCTTTTTTAAGCCTTGGTAAATCTACTTTCAAAGCGGCGGCATTCATGGCTACCAATACATCAAACTCATCGCCGGGAGTAAATATTTCTTTACTACCGAAGTGCACCTGAAAACCAGAAACCCCGGCGGTAGTACCGATCGGGGCTCTTATTTCGGCCGGAAAATCGGGGAATGTGCTTAGGTCATTACCCAAAAATGCGGCAGTATCAGTAAACTGGGTTCCGGTAAGTTGCATTCCATCGCCTGAGTCACCACTAAACCTAATTACAATACTTTCTGCTTCAACCAGGGTATAATCGTGCCCTGTTTTTTGCTCAATGGTTGCTTCCATTATAAATAATTGAATTACAAATTAAATTAAGGCATACAGATGTATGCCTTAGGGAATATTGATTGAAAAACCTATGGATGTAAAGCTGCTTTCTTAGCTTCCAGTTCTGCGGGAGTCTCTACATTGTCTTCGTCCTTTACGCAGCAATCCACAGGGCATACAGAAGCGCATTGTGGCTCATCGTGAAAACCTACACACTCGGTGCACTTATCAGAAACTATATAATACAAATCATCAGCTATGGCATCATGACCCTCATCGGCATCGCCCGAAATACCACTTTTAGATACAAACATACCCGAGAGGGAGGTATTGTCTGAAAAACGCCAGGCTTCACCACCTGCATAAATAGCCCCATTAGGACATTCTGGTTCACATGCACCACAATTGATACATTCGTCAGTAATCTTGATTGCCATAATAATATTTTTAGAAAGAGTATTTAAATTGCACGTAAAAGTAAAATTCCTGCTACCCCATACAGGTGACATTAGTCAATGTAAAAACTGACTATGGTCATGAAAACTAAGAATGGATTATTAACAGGGAAAAGTGTATTTTTCCAAAGGGCATGAAAGACAATATGAACAGGGATACGCTAATCAATTTTATCCAAAGCAACCTATCCGCACCACGGGATATCGTAATCAATATTGCTAATCAATTTGAAGAAAGGGAATACATTAAAAACGACTTTTTTCTAAAGGCAGGGAAGGTGAGCAACGATTATTTATTCCTCATAGATGGCTTTATGCGGGCATATACTATTGATACCGAGGGGAATGAAGTAAGCACCTATTTCTACCCGAAAAATAGGGTAGTATTAGAAGTAACCTCATTTTTTATGCGCACAGCATCAATGGAATCAATACAGGCGCTAAGCGACTGCAAGGCATTTCATCTCACTTTTGACCAGCTTAATAACCTTTTTCATACACTACCTGAATTCAGGGAATTTGGGCGAAAAATATTGGTAAAAGAATTTTCGGCATATAAACAGCGAACCCTAAGCCTTATCAATAAAACCGCCGAGGAACGGTATACTGAACTAATAGCCACAAACCCCGAAATATTCAAATATGCCCAATTGAAACATATTGCCTCCTACCTTGGCATTACTGACACTTCATTGAGCAGAATAAGACGGGAATTTTCAAAAAAGGATTAGAATCGCCTATTTCTTGTCATTTGGCAAGCGGCAACCCGGTTATTCAATCTTCCTTTGCATTATAAAATTTACATGCAATGGCAACACTCCCCATCTATGTTTATGCGGTATTCATCATTACTTTTTTAATTACAATAATTGCATTTTCAAGAGCGACACCAAAACCCCGACTTGTATTGATGCTTCTACTGATTTGGGCAGGTGTGCAATGTTCTCTCGGGTTCTCCGGGTTTTATCTTCAATTTCATTCTACCCCACCCAGATTTCCAATATTATTAATCGCCCCTACAATTGCAATTATCCTATTATTTGCCACCAAAAAAGGCTTGCATTTCATAGATGGAATGAATATAAATACGCTCTGCATCATGCATACTATACGAATTCCTGTGGAACTGGTTTTATATTGGCTGGCCCTTCATAAGACATTTCCTCAATTAATGACCTTCGAAGGTAGAAATTGGGATATTATTTCAGGATTGACAGCACCTTTGATCTATTATTGGGGATTTGTGAAAAACAAATTGAATAAACAAATCCTCGTTGGTTGGAACATCCTTTGTTTAGGTCTGGTTTTGAATGTAATGATTAATGGAATTTTATCAGTGCCATCACCTATCCAAAAGTTCGCATTTGAGCAACCTAATATTGCAGTTCTGTATTTCCCATTCGTATTATTACCGGCAGTAATAGTTCCGGTGGTAATATTTGCCCACCTGGTGAGCTTAAGAAAATTATTGAAAGGATAGAAATTGAAATCATGAGATGGTAGATTTACTCCATCTATACCCCCAGAAAGACGGAGTAAAGTATTAGCCCTACCAGGATAAAAAAGATAACGAGTAATACCATCAATATAATACCCTTCAGATTGCCATCGGGCAATACAAATGAAATTATTGCAGAAATGATTACAACAATGATTAATATAATGTAAATCATGGAAAAATAATTGAGGTATTTTCTTAAGGGTTTAAAATTACATAATATACTTGTATTCGCACCTATCCAAATCCTATTGAAGTGTTATTGTAAATCAAATAGGGGCTTGTATAAATGCAGGATTATAAAAATCCATTCCTGAACTTTAAAAACCAATAAGGAAGGATAAATATTGGAGTGAAATTACTTTTGAAATAATATCTTGAACAATTTCATTATAGCGCTGCCATCGTGTACTTCGGCTTTATTCAACTCATTGAAGTATTTAATTTCTTCGGTATCATTCGCACTTAATGTTTTGAACCCCATATCCCAATTATCGAAAAACCTTTGGTCGTTATGCCCTTCTTTTAGTATCCTGAAGTTTTGGTGGCGTGTATCGGTCTTAATGGTATTGGCAATGTTAATTACATCTTGCTCATTGCCTTCTAATAATTGAATAAACACTCCATCATAATAATACAGCATACCTGTAATACTTACCCTGCTATTGTTTAGCCTGGAATGCGTGAGCAAATCCTTCAGGTCGTTCTCCTGAAAATCATTACAGGCATCACTTGTGTAAATGAGGTAATACATATTTCAAAAGTAAACAAAAAAGCTGATTTAGTAGTATGATATTGTTTTTGTTTAGAACGTTAGACTACCGGTGGTCCGATTAATTTGTGCATTCTAATTTATACCCTAGTAAGCAACAAAACCGTAGAGCTGCAGAAAGCAGTGCTGACGGTTTTCAATGCTACATAGTATTAGGTACCTTGATTAAATAGGAATTATAAACATAAAATTACTGCCCTTACCCAATTCGCTTTCAACCCAAATTTTGCCACCGTGATTTTGCACAAATTCTCTGCAAAGTACCAAGCCCAGACCTGTGCCTTGTTCGTTTTGGGTGCCTTTTTTTGAATATTTGTTGTCTATATTAAACAGGTTGGCAATGGCTGATTCAGGAATTCCTATACCTGTATCGCTAATACTCACCAATACAGAGTCACTTGTTTTTTTTACTGATATGGTGATTGAACCCTTGGCATGAGTGAATTTAATAGCATTAGAAAACAGATTCCTTA
>CANGSR010000132.1 GCA_947456055.1 Chitinophagaceae bacterium | reverse complement strand
CCTGCTATACCTCCGCCTATTATTACAACTTTCATATGGTGACGTTTTTAATTTTTAACAATGCTGTTTTCAATATTTCTTCAGAAGTGGCAAAACTTAGTCTTATGTATCCTTCGGCTCCATCGCCAAACCATTGCTTTAATCCCGGCACTACTGCTACCCTGGCTTTTGATAACAATAATTCATGAATTTCGGAACTTGATTTATTGGTGCCATTAATATTGGCGAACGCTACATAGCAGCCTTCAGGAGCAATGCAACTGAAACCTGGTATTGAATTTAGTTCGGTAACACATAAATCCCTGGCCTTTTGGAGGTGCTGGACAAATCCATCCAACCAATAAGTACAATGGTTTAATGCGGCTGAGGCAGCTACCTGTGATAGAATATTAGCACCATGTATGGTGGAGTTGTGCAAGGAAGCAGCCATTAATAAGGCAAAATGTGCCTGGTTGGAAGCCATTACTGCCCCAATCCTTAAGCCTGCCAAACCATATGATTTGCTGAAACCTGTTATCGTTATTGTCCTTTGCCTGGTCTCTTCATTAATTGAAGCAATGCTTGTATAAACGTGTGGAGTGAAAATAATATCGCTCCATATTTCATCAGATAAAATAATCAGGTTGTGCTTAATAGCAATGGTACTGATTTGTAATAACTCGTTTTGGGTAAAAACTTTGCCAGTAGGGTTTAGGGGGTTACACAGGCAAATCATACGGGTATTTTTGTTTACCAGACTTTCGAAATGCGTAAAGTCGATATCATTAGTTCCTGGAGGAATAGCAAATGGAATCGCAATGGCATTGACAGATTCTATTGAGTACCTAAACAAAAAATCAACCGGGTCGAAAATTAGGGCTTCCTCACCTGATTTTAGGAAGGCCTTACAGGTAAGCCATATACCAAAGGCAGCACTATCTACAGGGAATAAAAGCCCTGGGGTGCATGGTATACTTCTTTTATTATTAAAGTAAGCACTCATGCTTTCTTTAAATTCTTTCTGACCCTCAGGGTGACCATAGCTAAAATACCTGTCTTTGGCATAATTGCTTATGGCATCAGCAATTTCAGGTGCACAAGGGAAGTCCGGGTCGGCAGCGGTTAGTGGAATTACGTCCTCAGGTACTGAGGCCCACCTAAGGTTAAAGGCTCTTTCTTTTAATAGTGGTACATTGATACTACTTTGATTGAACATTTTTAAACATGGTTAGTATTTATTTTCAAGGTTGGGTAACAGTAACTATTGTTGTAAATTAATACGATATCATTAATGCTTCATTAATTTCAAATCGTTATTATATCCCAATTAAATGTAAGATGACTTTTATCTCTCCATAAATCTCTTTTTCAACTTTCTAATATCTCAATAAATTTATCTTTTACCAGTGGCTTTACTATAAAATCGGTTACCACTCCTATACTTTTTGCCCGCTCGCTATCATGAGGTGATATAGATGATGAAAAAATATACACTCTGGGTTTATTAATAATGTGATTATCCAATTTCATATATTCATCCAGAAAATCCCAGCCATCCATAATAGGCATACTTATATCCAGAAAAATTATGTCAGGTTGAAGTTCACTGTTATTGACTATTTCTTTTAAATAGTTTAATGCAACATTGGCATCTGTAAATTCCTTTAGGTTAACCTCTTTTTTAGTGGCAAGGATTGTTTTCCTTGTTAAAAAAAGAAATAGTTTATCATCGTCAATCAAAAATATGTTCGCTACCGGTTTCATAAATAATGGATTTTGAATTCAATAAAAAAGGTAGATCCTACCCCAGGTGTACTTTCCACCCATATTTTTCCATCCATAGCTTCTACCTGGGTCTTTGTCATAAATAGTCCAAAACCCTTGGCATTAGGATGGTGATGGAATACTTTGCCAATTTTGAAAAAATTCTCCTTATGTTTTACCAGGTCTATGCCTAGCCCATTATCTTCTACAGTGAGTAATATTGTGTTTTCTAATTTTTTTGTCCTGATTTTTATTATAAACTTCCTTTGTGGTGACTGATATTTCAATGCATTACTCACCAGATTATGAAAAATGCTAAAAAGGTATTTTTGTGGGAAATATACTAATGGTGCCGGCTCAAAATCAACATCTAGTGTTGCACCACATTTATTTATTTCCACATCAAGCCCTTCTATTGTTCTCTTTAGACAATCTTCAAAAAGTACATTTACCGACTTTATTTCCAGGTCTTGCTTTATTTGTATTGATTCAACCAGTTCGTTAAAAGTAGTATGCAGGTTGTCAATAACCGGTTTCAATTTTAATATCAACATTTCCTGTTCCTCAGTATCCTCTGATTCTTCAATAAATTCCACCAACATTGACATATTAACCAATGGTCCCCTCAGATTATGCGATACAATATTGCAAAAATCGACTAGCTGTGTATTCTGTGTCGACAATTGTTTTACCAGCAGGGTCTGCTTTTCTTCCAGCATTTTCCTATCGGTAATGTCAAGCCCCATGCCTATTACCATTGACAATTCCCCATGCTCATTATGCACCGGGAAAATCCTCCTCAGGTGGGTTATTGTATTTCCATCAGGGTCTACTACCGAATCTTCCCATCTTATTTCCTTATTACTATCCTTTACTTCCAGAAACTGATTCCTCCTTAATTGGGCCAGCGATTTATCTCTATTACGGTATTCGCAATACTCAAAATCATCCTTACCAATTATATATTTGCGCAACTCGGGGTCTTTAATGCCACCCGGGTTTACAAACAAGTATCTATGATCAGGGTCGAAAACAGCAATATCAGTAGGAAGGTGGTTGAGGATATTTTCATAAAACTCCTTCTGTTTGTCGAGCTTTTTTGTGGCTAATTTCCTTTCGGTAATATCACTCATAAAGCAAATAAAGTAGTCTTTACCTTTTATTTGCGTAGGTGAAATACCCAAAGCACAATCAAACTCCGACCTATCTTTTCTAACAGCTATTAGCTCAATGGTTTTATGGGGCACCTGACCGACACTGCTATTCTCAAAACTTTTAATCTCACTCAGATATTGACTATAGTATTCTGGTGCAATGAGCGTCTCGTGAAAGTATTTACCTACTGCTTCCTTTACAGTCCAATTAAATAATTCAGTAGCCTTAGGATTCCATTGCAATATTTCGCCTGATGGCTCAATTACTATTACCGCATCAATAGCATTATGGAAAATATTATTTATCTGCTCTTCACTACCAAGTGCATATTCCTTCTACAGCTTATTCAACTTATGCCTTAACCTCAATAAAGAAGATGCCTGCCTGCCTAATAACTGCAATGCTGAAATCTGTTTTTGGGAAAGAGCTTGTGGGTTTGTACCCATTACCGACAAATGCCCCAGAATAAAACCATTTTCATCGCTTATGGGCACTGCAGCAAAGAATTGAATACCCTGCTGATTATTTCTAAGTGGGTGGTTATCAAAGAGTTGGTGAGTATGAATATCCTCAAACATAACAAACTCATTTGTTATGGATTCATCAAGCCATATTTTAGAATATACTGGCAACTCATATAACTCAATACCTTGAGTGGCTTTATACCACCACCTGCCCTCGTCTTCAAAAGCTATTGCGGCAAAAGGTGTACCTACAATTTGAGCAGCTAATTCTGTGATGTTATCATAATCCTCCTCTGTATCCGTATCAAGTATTTCTATTTGATACAGAGCTGCAATTCTATCAGCTTCAATTCCATGTTGGGAGCTAAGCATCATAATGCAACGAAAGACTTTTGGATTCTACAATAAAAACAACGAATAAACAACTATGCTAACAAAACAAATTCATCAAATTTGATACCTGCATTAACAAACTGTTTGCTAATATACACTAATTTATGGAAATAAGTAGCCATCCAATAATTTTTCTCACCGAAAAATTTTCGAAGGAAATAGAATCAACTTAATGACTGCTAAAGAAAGATGTAAGTGAAATTAATTCTATGTTAAGACAAAGACTTGAATAAAATTTATATCTTCTCAACCCTGCGCTCATGCCTGCCTCCTTCGAATGCTGTAGACAAAAATACGGAAACCATATTATGAGCTACTTCAGGTGTAACGAAACGAGCAGGTACACATAGTATGTTGGCATTATTGTGTTGGCGAGCCAGAGCTGCCAGTTCATCGGTCCAGCAAAGTGCGGCACGAACTCCCTGGTGTTTATTGGCGGTCATACATACGCCATTGCCACTGCCACATACCAGGATACCTGCCGCAACACTACCATCACTTACCATTGTAGCTACAGGATGAGCAAAATCGGGGTAGTCTACACTATCAAGGCTGTAAGTACCCTTATCTTCTACCTGCCAACCACCAGCTATCAACTGCTGTTTAATAGCTTCCTTATAATCAAATCCGGCATGGTCTGAACCAATAGCCAATGGTAATGTCTTATTAAAAGTGGCGCTACTCATAGTTTTTCAATTTTAAGCCTGATTTTTTTTACTTCTTTCCACAGCCCTTGCACTTATTACTACCGAAATTTCGAATAAAACGTATAAGGGTATAAATACCAGCAAACAGCTGAACATATCAGGTGGAGTAATTATCTCGGCCAATATGAACAAAATGAGGATGGCATACCTGCGCTGGTCTTTTAAAAACTGGGGAGTGATTATGCCTATACGGCTAAGGAAATAAACCAAAATGGGCAGCTCAAAAACTACACCCATAGCCACAATAAGGTTATTTACGGTGTCGTAATAGTTATCAATAGTAATGATATTCTCAAACTGCGGGCTCAACTGGTAATTACCAAAAAAGTTGATGGTATATGGCACTACAATATAGTAGGAGAATAAGACACCTAAAAAGAATAATAGGGAACACCAGAACACAATGCCCTGGGCCATTTTGATTTCAGTTGGTCGCAATGCTGGCTTGATAAACTTCCAGAATTGCCATAAAACATAGGGAAAAGCCAGGATAAAGCCAAGCATCATTGACACCGAAAGGCTCATCATAAACTGTCCCGAAACGGCAGTATTCTGAAATTTCATTTTAATATCCCCCAGGCAAAATCCATCATAGTGCATTACCCTGCCAAGGGCGCAAAACCATTTGTAGGAAATAAAATCGTTGCGTGACGGCCCAAGGATTATTTCATGAAATATCCACTCAACCTTTACAAACACAACAATGGCCATAATAATAACAGCCAAAGCTGATTTTATGATGTGCCAGCGCAGTTCCTCCACATGGTCTATGAAATTCATTTCAGCCTGCGGATTGCTTTGCCTTGTTTTAAGAAAGTTGTTCAGAATACTCACAATGGTATATTAGCGGGCAAAGTTAATTAATTGCACGGTATTTAAATGGTTAAAACCTAGGTGGGAAACGCATTAATAAGACAAGTTTTCACTTTGTTTTTTGTAATTGTAAACCCGAAGGGTTGATATTATTATAGACCCTGATACCTCAAAATATTAAAACCCCGGAGGGGTGATATTATCTCATAATAAATAAAATAATATCACCCCTCCGGGGTTTATCATCGTTTATCGATACTTTTCTACAATAATATCAACCCTTCGGGTTTCGAAATTTCAATTAATTTGCCCTTCCAAGGTTAAAATGATATAATCGTATAAGAGCAGAAAAATTATTAATTTACTAAGCCAAAATCCGTTGAATACGGGCTATGGTTTCTTCCCTGCCAATCAATTCTGCTATAGCAAAAACCCCCGGTCCGAATTTAGCCCCTACCAGCATTATCCTGAAAGGCAGCATTACATCACCTTTTTTCAGACCATGGCTAGGTAATTCTGCATTAAAGCTTGCCTCAAGGTCGGTATGGTTCCAGTTTTCGGTAGTGGCTAATGTATTTGCCCAATTAGTAAAGAAATTCTGCCTTGCATCATTCCACTTATCCTTTATGGCAGCCATTTCCTTTATTTCAGGTGTCTCTAAGAAGAAATGACCCTGTGCCCAAAAGTCGGGCAATAAGGTGCAACGGTCTTTAACCAATGCTATTACATTTTCCAAGAAAGCCAGGTTATTACCGTTTACAGTAGCTTTTTCATTAATTAGTGGGGCTATCATACCTGCCAGTGTGGCATTATCGGTATGCTGTATGTATTGATGGTTGAACCATTTGGCTTTTTCAAAATCGAATTTTGCACCACCCTTATGCACCCGCTCCATTGAGAATTTAGCCACCAATTCATCCAATGTAAACAATTCCTGACCTGTGCCGTCATTCCAGCCCAGCATAGCCAACATATTTACAAAAGCCTGTGGTATAAAGCCCATTTCCCTGAAACCACCGGTAGTTTCACCGGTTTTAGGGTCAAGCCAGTTCATGGCAAACACCGGGAAACCCAGCCTGTCGCCATCCCTTTTGCTTAGCTTACCGTTACCATCGGGTTTCAATATCAGTGGTAGGTGAGCCCATAAAGGCATTTGATTTTCCCAACCCAGATATTTCCATAGCAGCACATGTACAGGCGCACTAGGCAGCCACTCCTCACCACGGAAGGCATGTGTTATCTGCATCAGGTAGTCATCTACCACAACTGCAAGGTGGTAAGTAGGCATACCGTCAGCTTTCAGCAATACCTTATCATCAACCAATGAACTATCAAAATGTATTACTCCACGTATCAGGTCGGTAAGTGATACAGTGGTATGTTCAGGCATTTTTATCCTTACCACATAGGGTGTACCCTTGTCCAGCAATTCATTAACCTCATCAGCTGGGAGGCTGATAGAGTTTTTCATCAACATGCGGGTATGGTGGTCGTATTGTGGATTAGTATTATCATCCCTGCGGAAATCCCGGCGCATTGTTTCCAGGTCTTCAGTAGTATCGAAGGCATAATAAGCATGGCCCGATGCTATGAGCTGGTCGGCATAAGCCTTATACATGCTTTTTCGTTCGCTTTGGCGGTAAGGGGCATGAGGACCACCTACCAATGGGCTTTCATCAGGCACCAGGCCACACCATTCCAGGCAATCCATTATATACTGCTCGGCACCGGGTACAAAACGGGTTTGGTCAGTATCCTCTATACGCAGGATAAAATCGCCACCATGGGCTTTGGCAAACAAATAATTATATAAAACAGTGCGAACACCACCTAAGTGCAAACCACCTGTAGGACTAGGTGCAAACCTTACACGAACTTTTTTACTCATAGCCCGGCAAAGGTACGTTCACAAAGGCTAATTTCAGGTATTCGAAAGATTGAAATTGGGGAGAAATTGGGAAATGAGGGGGTAGTAATATAACCTATCCTATTTCCCCGCCTCCTTCAATATCGCCTTTTCTTCGGCTGATAAGGACTTGTAGCCTTTCTGGTTTATTTTATCCAGAATATCGTCCACATTTGTGAGATGATTATTCCTTGGTTGGAAACGGGTACGACCTGAACCACCCGGGCGTGAATAATTACGACTACTGCCCATCTCATCGGCAGGTGTTACCAGGCTTTCTATATTACGGGTCATAGAATACATCCATGCCCCGGGTTTATATCCCCTGTTCAATAGTAATACATACCCAAATCCACATAAGCCACCACCCACCAGCATCATAATGAGGGTAAAATAAAACTGGGAATTAATAATTGAAAGGAAGGCAAAAATACCCACCACTGCTGCCAATGGCACAGTGAAAGTCTCGGTAATATAAAACCTGTAAGTAGGTGAAATAGTAATGGTGGCAATAGCCAAACCCATCAAACCCGCCCTTGGGCCAAGTATATTGGGTGGACAATGACCGAAGACACCGGGAAGAAACTGGGCTAATAAGTAGAAAACACCACCCATTAGCATACTATACGCATACAAGGGTATCACCTGCCTGTGGCCCACCAATACCTGCACCACCGAGCCAAACATATATAGCCACAGCATATTACTCAAAAACTCAAAGAACCCTATATAGTGAAACCAGCCATAGGTAAAGATGGTCCACCAATGAGATGGGAAGGATTTTACATCAGCAAGCGCAACTGCTGGGATGAAGTAGAGGTGATAATTGGTAGCATTGCCGTAGAGCAAACTGATAATGGACCAGATAAGGCCAAAAACCACATATGCTGTTCCGGAAAATAAGATGACTTTTAAAACCGAATTATTGGTTAACCCCGGTATATAGGATAATGCTGACCTTTTTTGCCCAGTATTCATTGGCTGCAAATTTATCACTAAAAGTTATTCCTGATATTTGTTTTCCACATTCTTAACATTAAAAACGCAAAGATCATACCACCTATGTGGGCAAAGTGGGCAATATTATCGCCCGCACTGTTGGCAACTCCTAAAGAAAGCTCTAATAATGCATACCCTGCCACTAAGTATTTAGCTTTTAGGGGCAATATCCCGTAGATGTATAATTCCATATTGGGGAAATAATAGCCAAAGGCGAATAATAGCCCAAATACCGCACCCGATGCACCAACTGTACCAGTATTGATTAATGATTGGTAATGGTTGTTGAGGGCATTTATAGATGCCTGTATGGCACCTGGATCCGACCTATTGGCTTGCCAGTAATTAATACCCTCCTGATTAATACCAACACCAAATTTTTTGATAAATTGCATGAACTCTACAAAACCGGGATGTGACTGGTACTCTAAAAATGCACTGCTATAACGGGTAAACTCAAATGTGAGTACACTCATATGGCAAAGTGCAGCCCCTAATCCACAGACCATATAAAATATGAAAAAGCGTTGTGGCCCCCACATATTCTCCAGTATGCGGCCAAACATCCATAGGGCAAACATATTAGACAGTATATGGCCGAAGCTACCATGCATAAACATATGGGTAATCAATTGCCACCACTTAAACATTGGTGAACCCCAGTAGTGTAATGCAAGGTAATTATCCAAAGCAATGCCCTTTGACTGCAAAACATTGTCTAGCAAAAACACTAATCCATTTATAATGAGGAGGTTCTTCACCACCACAGGTAGTTCCTGAAATCCCGCCGGCCTGAAATCACGCATGCTGCAAAAATAATTCAAATTAATGCTTCATAATATTGAAGTACCCAATCGCTCATTTATTTTAAGGAATATTTGTATGTCAGACCAGGTGTGCACCAAAAACACACGTGCATAACCTGTTAATAACCTCCATTTTTACAGCTATATATTTGACTTATACCACATTGCATTCGTACTTTTGCATAAAATTTATTTATAATTATTCTACAAATATAAAACCGTCCATTTTCCGGCTTTATGTTGCTAATTGTTTAATTACTTAACACCAGTTTCAATGAAGAGAATTTACATCAGCTTATTAGCTCTACTTCTGCTTTGTAATATATCAGCAAAAGCACAGGAAAGCTATGCCGACAAGGTGAGAAAGTACATTAAGCAATATTATATGTTGGCAATTGCCGACCAAAAGCTAACCGGGGTACCTGCCTGTGTCACCTTGGGTCAAGGTGTACTTGAAACCATGGCCGGAACCAGCGACCTGATGCAACAGGCCAATAACCACTTTGGTGTAAAGTGCGGTCCAAACTGGGTAGGTGAGTCTATTACCCACGATGATGAACAAAAAAATGAATGTTTCAGAAAATACCCAAGCGCCGCTGATTCCTATAGGGATCACTCTGACCACCTGAAAAGAAATCCTCGTTATGCACCATTATTTACCCTCTCGGTAACCGACTATGCCGCATGGGCAGTAGGACTTAAGAAATGTGGTTATGCCACAAATCCGCAATATGCGCAACAATTAGTGAAGATTATTGAAGATTACAAACTACAGGAATATACTTATGCTGCGCTCGATAGTTCTTTACTGAATAAATACCCTACAGGTAATCCCGATATAGGCAAGCAAGAACCAATAGCCGAAAATAACACCCCTGTAAAGGAAAAGGCAAAGAAAGCAGCACCTACTGAAGATAATACAATCAATGATAACCCCGAACCTGCAAAACGTAAAAAAGCTAAAGATGATGAAGCACCGGTAAAAAGCTATGTAGTAGAAGAACCAGTGGAGGCACAGGATACTACAGTATCGTGGGATATCAACAGTGCTGTAGACAGCAGTAAGATTGTAGAAATTAACGGCATGAAGGCCGTATATGTGAACAAGGGTGAAATGCTATTGCCCTATGCAGTAAAGTACCACCTACGCTACCCAAGGTTGCTGGAAATGAATGACCTGCCAGATGGCCCGGCTCCATTCACCATGTATATATACCTGGAGAAAAAACTAACCTATGGCCTCAACGAAACCCATACTATAAACGATGGTGAAACAATACTGATGGCTTCGCAGGCTGAGGGTATGCAGTTGAAAAAACTGATGCAGCTCAACCAGTTGAATCCTAATGAGGAGCCTGTAACAGGTACAGTGCTTGAATTACAAAAACCTGCCGCCAAAAAACCAGAGGTAACTTTCGTAGAAACCATTGCCCATACTACTAATGCAATAATGCAGCCAGGCAGCAAAGACCCAAGACCTGCTGAAGAGTTTGTGAATGTGAAGAAACCAAAGGTAGTAGTAGCACCAAAGCCTATAGCTAGTGCCCCTGCTGAAAAAACTACTACCCCACCTGCTAAGCCAGTAGCGGTAGCAGCTAAGCCCAAAACCATCGACAAGGTAATACCTCCTCCTCCGGCAGAAGAAGAAGACTCTACAAGCGATGAAGACCTGAACAGCCTTAAAGCCGACCTTGACAAGGAAGTATATGCCGATGACAGTAAATTACCTACAGGTAAGCCTACTGCTGCCCAGACCCGCAAAGCCCAGCAGGCAGGTGGTGATGCCCAATATTATGTCATTAAGAAGGGTGATAACCTATCATCAATTGCCCGGAAGAATAATATCACCATGAAGCAATTGCAAAGCTGGAATAATAATATTAAACCCGACCAGATAAGGGCAGGTGATAAGCTGCGTATTGCCGAAGGTGGTGGAAAGGAACCAGTTGCAAAAACAAAACCTGAAGCAGAAGAACCTGCCCCAGCACCTAAATCTGCCGGAGCGGCAAAATACCATGTAATACAAAAAGGTGAAACCCTGAGTGCAATTGCCATAAAGAACCACATTACAGTAAAGCAACTACTAAAATGGAACGATATAAAGGCTGATAAAATAAGGGATGGTCAGAAATTACTCGTATCAGAACCAGGTGGCAATAATGAAGATGAAGCCGCAGCCGAACCAGCACCGGCAGCACCAGTAAAAACAAAACCTGCTGATGGTGGTAGCAAATATTACGTTATTCAAAAAGGCGATAACCTTGGCGCTATTGCCCGCAAAAACCATGTAACAGTAAAGAAAATACTGAAGTGGAATGATATTGACCCCGATAAAATAAGGGACGGCCAGAAGCTAAGGGTAAAGGAATAAATTTTTAAGGCATTTTGAACAGGCAACAGACACGGTTTTGGGTGTTTGTTGCCTGTTTTGATTGTCTGATTTGTGAATATTCCCCTACTAATAATCAATAAGTTACATGTCAATTTCCACAAAGTTCACTCTTATTATGATTTTTTCCTTACCTTTAATCCATGTTTCATACCAACTTCTATACTAAAAGTCAAATAGATAAACTTGGCAATGCCATTATCTATTTGTCGAATAGCATAAAACCTTTGTATAAAACAAAGCTTCTGAAACTCATATATCTAATTGAAGAGGTATCAGTAAAAAAATATGGCATCCCATTTTTCGGCTTTGATTTTCAACTTTGGCGGCTTGGACCTGTTGTAAAAGATGTTTTCATTGATTTATCATCT
>CANGSR010000131.1 GCA_947456055.1 Chitinophagaceae bacterium | reverse complement strand
AGTGATACAATCTTATCTTTTACTGGTACTGATACGAGCATGTCTAATGCTACTAACTCTATAATTATAGTAACACCAAGCTCAAATGGTTGTGCTGGTCTTGCCCAAACATTTACAATTACAGTTAACCCTATACCAAATGCAGGTACTACAACCAATTATTCTGTTTGTAATGCAAATGTTGATTCATTCAATTTTAACGGTATAGTTGCTGGTACCACCTATTCATGGGTTAATAGTAATACCACAACTGGTATTGCAGCTTCAGGAACTGGTAATATTCCTGCATATACTGCAACTAACACTAGTTCTTTCCCAGCTCTTTCTATTATAGATGTTACACCTTCTACTTCAAGTTGTGCAGGGGCTGTGCAGACATTTACAATTACAGTGAACCCAACACCTGATGTTGCATTGGTATTGAGTCAAACTAAATGTAATGGTTTCCCTACTGATACAGTTACATTCAGCAGCTCAGTTGATGGTGCAACTTATACCTGGAACAATGACAATACTAGTATCGGTTTGGCCAATAGCGGCACTGGTAATATTCTTCCGGTTACAACTACTAACACAACTGCAAATCCAATAGTAGGTACAGTTACTGTTGTACCGTCAGCAAATGGTTGTTTCGGTCCTTCACAGACTTTCTCAATTACAGTTAACCCAACTCCACTATTGAGTGGTGGCAGGCAGTACACTATTTGTGATAGCTCAATTTTCCATTATGTATTAGAAAGTGCTACTGCAGGTACCGTATTTAGCTGGACACGTGATATTGTTTCCGGGATATCTAATGCTGCAGGTGCCGGTGCTGATACAATTAATGAAGTATTGAATAACACGACAAACGATACACAGGTAGTTGTATATGTAAATACACTAAATGCTAACGGTTGTACTAACTTCGAAAATGTAAGGGTAACAGTTAATCCTACTCCAGTTCTTAGTAGTTTATTGGCTACTGGTAGTATTTGCGATAGCACTGAGTTTACCTACTTACCAGCAAGTACTACTAACCCAACACCTACATTTACTTGGAACCGTAATTTTGTTGTTGGTTTAACTAATGCTAGTGCAAGCGGTACAGGTTCTGTAGATGAGTACCTGCATGATACAGCACTAACTCCTGTTGTCGTTACTTACGATTATACCCTGACTTTACCTGGTGGTTGTTCTAACACACAAAGTTTCTCTTTTACTGTTAATCCAACTCCAAAGTTGAACAGCAACCTTACCCCGGCGTCAATTTGCGATAGTAGCTTATTTCATTACATTGCTACGAGTGGTACTCCAGGTGCAGTGATTACATGGAGCAGGGATGCGGTTTCTGGTATTGCCAATGCCTCATTAACTGGTGCTGATAGTGTAAATGAATACTTAGACAATACTTCATTAGTCCCGGTAACAGTTACCTATATCGATACAATTAGTATTGGTGGTTGCTGGAATACACAGGCAGTATCTGTTGCAGTTAATCCTTCAGCCCGTTTAACTAGTCTTACAAACCTTACTGCAATTTGTGATAGCCAATACATTCATTATGGCCCAACAGCTAATGTAAGTGGTACTACATTTACATGGAGCAGGCCTACTATTCCTGGTATTGTAGGCGGTGGTTCTGGAGTTGATTCGGTAAACGAAATGTTGGTAAACAATACTGATACCCAAATAGTAGTTACCTATGTTGATACATTAAACGTATTTGGCTGTAAGAGCACTGAAAATGTAAAAATTACCGTTTATCCAAATCCAAAATTGTCGAGCCCACTTACCGCAGCTGCAATTTGTGATAGTGCTATTTTCAATTACACCCCTACAAGTAATACTCCTGGTGCTACTTTCATTTGGGACCGTCCTTATGTTCCGGGTATAGGTCTTCCTGCAGCTAGTGGTACAGGTAACCCAAATGAGGAGTTAATTAATACTACCTACTTTAATGTTACTGATATTTACGAATATACTATCAGGGCTTATGGTTGTGAAAACCACCAGAGTGTTGCAGTTGTGGTTCATCCAACCCCAACTTTATCATCTTCACTTACATCAACAATATGTAGTGGTGTACAATATAATTATACACCTACCAGCTTTACACCTGCCGTTACTTATACATGGTCTCGTTTAGGGGTAAGTGGTATTAGCCCTGTTACAAACACAGGTACAGGTAATATCAGTGAAACACTGACCAACAGTACCATTAACCCGGTTACAACAACCTACAACTTTACCCTGAATGTAAGTGGTTGTAAACACTACGAAAACCTGGCATTAACTGTTAATCCAAATCCTACTGCTGGTGCGATTGGTATTATGCCACCACACGATTTGTGTTCAGGTACTTTCTTCCAGAATTTTGGTGCAGCTTCTGCTCCTGCTAATGGTGCAAAATATTCATGGAGTGCTACTAACGCATACATCTGGTCTGAAAGTGATAATAAACAGAATTGTCTTGTAAGCTTTAGTAATCCTGGTACTGCAGTTATTACTTTAAATACAACTGCAAACAATACAAGTTGCCGCAACACTACAAGCTATACTGTGAATGTGGGTAGCAGTGTATCAGACAAGCCGGTGGTTATTTACTACAACAAGCAATTTATTTGTTTGCAGACTAATGAAGACCATTACCAATGGGGTTTTGATGATTTAAATACTTTGGATAGCACTTTGATACCTAATGAAATCAATCCTAACTATTTCAATGACCAGCCTGATTTTGACCACCTGAGCTATTGGGTAATGACTTCACATAACGGTTGTTTCCAGAAGACTTACTTCAATGTGCCTTTGGGTGTTACCAATGTTAACGAAGGAAATGGAGTGAACCTAAAGCTTTACCCTAACCCTGCAACCGAAAATATCAATATTGAGATTAATTCAGCAATAACAGGTAATGTGCAGTTAAATGTAATGAATATGGTAGGCCAGAGGATTACTACATTAGATATGGGTAATCACATTGCTAACCTTGACGTTACTTCATTACCAGCTGGTGTTTATTTGGTGGATTGCTTACAGAATGGTGTTAAAATTGCTAATTCTAAGTTCGTTAAAAATTAATAATCAAAGTTTAAGTATCAGTATATGAAAAAAATATTTAGTTTGCTAATATCAACGGGTGTATGTTTTTCAGCATTTGCCCAATCATCGATGCCATCAATTAGTGATACTGCCAAGCCAAAGAAATCCTTTGCAGGTGATAGCCTGTTGGGCAGGTGGGTGATTGATATCAATGTTCATGGTGGAGCTTTGACACAGGACATTACAACCGCTGCAACCAGTGGAAATTATTTAAACGGGCTTAATTTAAATACAGGTGGCAATTTGAAATTTGATAATGGCATGGCCTATGGCCTAGATGCCCAGTTAGGTTTCTTCTTTGGTAAAAAGCGCCATTTCGGTTTGGGTAGTGGTTTTATGTACCAAATGGAAACTGGAGATTTGAAGGTGGATAACTACCATGTGGAGTACCAGTCAAAAGATAAGAATGGTGATGTTTTCAGGCAATTGATTACCGCTAATGGAGGTATTAAGGAGCATTTGCAAACAACCAATATGAGCATTCCTTTGGTATTAAAGTACAAAAAGAGGTTTGGTCAGGTAGTAGGGTTTACAGGTGATGTGGGCATATTATTTAACCTGAAAATGAGCAACGAGTATGAGACCAATGCAAATTTTGATTACGAAGCTATCTATCGTTATGAGAAAAATGCCCAGGGTAACTATGTAGCTGTTTATGATAACAATGCAACTCCATCAACAGTTGGTGACATATTGTACACAAAGGCTGAGTATACCAGCAAGAACCCTGGTTTGAATGTAAATAATTATTTCAATTCTACATTACCTTCCAAAGGCTATAATACGGGTTTAGGTATTACTCCTACAACTAAAACAGGTACAGTATCTTATGCTACTGGTTCTGTGGCTTTCTTCATTCGTCCAGCTCTTAATTTCTTCCTGTCAGATAATGTAGCGTTGAATTTGGGACTGTATTACATGTACCAGCCTAATGCCAATACTGTTTCTGATAACTATAAAGTTACTAATACTGTTGGTGAGTATAATTCATTATTGCATACCGTAAGTGCTACTACTAACCAGTCTTATGGGGCTAATATCGGCGTTCGTTTCTTCTTAGGTTCTAAGCACAAACCAGATGCACCAGTATTACCAATTACTGATGATGTTACTAACCCTTCTTATTGTGGTCTTTGTGATGGTGCTATCACTTTCCACAACCTTATTCCAGGCCAGGTTGGTATGGTTAACTACTTGTATAATGGTACTGCAACACAATCTCGTATGGATACAGTTAGTCCATTCGGAACGTTAAGATTATCTAGCCTTTGTGCAGGTGAGTATGCTAATATCCTACTTACAATGAATGGTGAAACAAGATTCGCACCAACAGTTAACCTGGTAAATCCTCAAATCAGGAATTACTCTGAAAGCTTTACTAACCCTACAGAAGCTGGTAAATCAGATGGTTCTATGACTATCCATGGTTTGAAGGAAGGTCTTAAAGCTAGCGTAAAATATACTTATAAGGGTGCAGCGCAAACTGCAAATGGTATGGTTGCAAATGATGGTACTGTTACTGTATCAGGATTGGCAGCTGGTACGTACAGCAATATTTCTGTAACTATCAATACTTGTTCTGCTAATGTTAAGGATATGACCCTTACTGACCCAATAGTTGCAGCACCAGCTGAAGCTAAGGTTCCGGAAATTACTACTCCTATCTTGTTTGAAACTAACAGGACTGTTATTATGAAATCTTCATACGTAGTTCTAGAAGCAGCTAAAAAGAAAATGGACATAGACAAAACAGGTGAAATTATTGTGGATGGATATACCGATATCACTGGTAGGGCTTCATACAACAAGGTACTTTCTCTGAAACGTGCTAAGGCTGTTAAGGACAAGTTGATTGAAATGGGTATTGATCCTAAGAGAATTAAGGTGGTAGGCCATGGTAGCAAGAACCCAACAGGTGATAATAATACACCAGAAGGAAGGCTTGAAAACAGGCGTGCTGTAATGCACCTGAATGTAGGTGACCTTAAATAGTATAATTTGAATTTCTGGAATAGGGGCAATCTTAACTGGTTGTCCCTTTTTTGTTTTGAGGTAGATTATTTTTTCAAGACTTGCGTCAAATTTCTTTTAGAATTTACAAACAATTCGTATTTTTATATACAAAAACTACCTATTGAAATACTTTGTCAGCGTATGCTTTATATTATCGCTGTTTGTTAACGCAAAAGCGCAGGGCGTTTTTGTAACCAATTTTAGTGGTACAGCTATTTATGGCCATATAGATGTAACTGTTACATCGTCTACTCCTGAGGACTCTATTGATGTTTTGTATACATGTATGGGCTTGCCAAAAGATTATTGGATTGGTCTAGACACTGGTAGTTGGATCAAATATAGCTTCAGCCATCCAATAAAATCAATCAATCTAAGAACTGAGTCGATGAATAGTGGTCCTTTTAGTATGGGTGAATATATAGAAGTTGAAGTCAATGGTATTATTTACCCGCTAAGTCCAGCAGAAGTAAATACTTATACTACCTGTGGATGTGCGATTTGTGGCCCCACCTACTTATTTGATGGTAAGCTTTTTGGCCCAACAAATATAACTGATACCCAATATAATGGTGGCGATATTACTATCAACCACTGCTCTGGTATTAATACACTAAAAGTTAGAAATGGACACAATAACGGTGGTTCCTGTTACCATCTAAAAATTGATACTACTATATATTCAACTTTACCAGGTAGCATTTTGGGGCCGGATACAATATGCGCAGGAAGCACTGCTTTTTATAATGATTCATCAGCAGGTGGGGTATGGAGTACTAGTAATGTATCAGTAGCTACAATTTCTTCAGGAACTGTTACTGCAATATCACCAGGTACGGCAATTATTAGTTATACTTTAAGTGGATGTAGCGTTGCGAAATTAGTACGGGTTATTAATCTTCCTGCCTCTGGTTTTATTACTCTAAGTGCTGCCAATTCCTTTTGTATTGGTGAAACCAGGCAATTGATGGATTCAAATCCGGGTGGAGTGTGGAGCCATGCCAATGGGCATACCATAATAACTGGTGATAGCATTAAAGCCATTTCGTTTGGGTGGGATACGGTTTATTATACTACCACAAATGTTTGTGGTACTAATGTAGATGAACTATCTGTTCCCGTTTTCTATACACCACAGGTTTCAGGTAAACTTACAGTTTGTGTAGGAGATACAGTCTATCTAAGTGATTCGCTTATAGGTGGTATGTGGAATACTGCACAGTGGAGTACAATTGGAATATATAGCACAATTACTTCATCAGGAATTGTAGTTGGTCTTGCCCCTGGGACTGCTATTATTACCTATCAGATCGACCTGGGTTGTGCATCTTATACTCCCTTTACGGTTTATGCATTGCCACCCATACAGAATATTGTTGGTCCTGATGCATTGTGCAAGGGGGCAACTTTTACTTTTCATGATGCCGCACCAAATGGCTATTGGGAAACGGATAAATCATCAATAGCTCCAATTGACTCACCCAGTGGAAATGGAACTGCTTTGTCGGCAGGAGTTGCGACTATTACCTATAAGATAGTTTCTAATGCTGATGGCTGCACAAACATGGCTACCCACCAGCTTACTATCTATGATGCACCTCCTTTCAATGATAGTGCTAGCATAACGCCGCTTACCTGCCATGGTTATATGGATGCCGGAATAAACCTGACAATGCAGGGCGTAGGAAGCTTTACCTTTTTATGGAATAATGGTAATACCTCAAATCATGTCAATAATTTGGGTTCCGGAAAGTATACAGTAAGTATTACTGACCATAACATGAAGTGTACCCTATACGATACTATAAGTGTTTCACAGCCCGATTCTATAATAATAAATCTGGCGGGTACCAATGATGTTTGTAACAGGGGGGTAGGACAAATTTCGGTATCAGTTAGTGGGGGTAATGGTGGCTACCAATATCAATGGAGTGATAATGATACCCATAGCAATAGGGATGCCCTTTTGCCTGGTGTTTACCATTTGCTAGTTTCAGATAAATTGAATTGTAAGGATAGTAGTGTAATAACTATTGGAGAGGATATTTGCCCGGAAATTATGGTGCATGATGTAATAACACCCAATGGAGATGGGATAAATGATACCTGGATTATTGAAGGGATAGGTAACTACCCTGCCAATTGTATTACTATCTTCGATAAATGGGGTGATAAGGTTTATGAGCAATCGGGTTATAAAAATGATTGGCAGGGAAAGGGTAGGGGTAGTGAATTATTGCCCGATGGTACTTACTTTTATATTGTGCAATTGAATGAGGCTAATCATGCAGGTGGGGAAAATATTTTTAAGGGTTCATTATTGATTAAACGTTAGACTGGATTTATAATATGAGAACATTCCTAAGCCTTGTAATTCTTCTTCTGGCCAATCAAGTATTGGCACAGACTGAGCCACACTACACCATGTTTATGTACAATAAACTATTGTATAATCCTGGTTATGCGGGTAGCAGAGACCTAACCTCTATAAACGCTGATTACCGTGACCAATGGACAGGTATAAATGGTGCTCCTAAAACTTATAATGTTACCATTGATGCTCCTGTAGGTAGTTATATGATGCCCTTTAGGAAGGTGGCCCTGGGATTGAGTTTGAATAGCGAGCAACTGGGTATTGAGAAAAATACTGATTTCGTGGCCTACTATGCTTATCGGCTGCAATTAGGCAAATCGGTTTTGGCCATTGGATTAGATGCAGGGGCTAAACTATACACTGCAAACTATAGTGCTTTGAATCCTTATCAGCAAAATGACCCTAATTTACAACATGACATCAAAAATGCCTTCCTGCCCAATTTTGGTTCAGGGGTATATTGGTCGTCTAATAAATACTATGCGGGATTCTCTGTACCCAATATCCTCCAGAATTATTACGACAAGAACGAACGAAAAATAAACAATAAGGCATCAAGGGAAATAAGGGGCTATTATTTATCAGGGGGGTATGTATTCAGCCTGGGTGAGCATTTAAAGCTGGAGCCCCAGTTTATGGGCCGATATGCAGGTAATTCGGATTACCAATTACCGCTCAATTGTGACTTCAATTTGACTGCAATATTTTATGACAGGTTATTGATAGGTGGTTCCTATCGCACTGATAAATCGTTTGAGGCAATTATACATCTGCAGGTTACAAAAAATATTAATATTGGCTATGCTTATGACTATGTGATGAGCGCGCTGAATGGCTATACCAATGGAAGTCATGAGTTGGTAGTGGGTTATGATATCATAAGGGAAAATAATAAAATTGTAACCCCACGATTTATTAAGGCATTTTAAAAGGAACCTAAAACCTCAATCTGAATAAATAGTACAGCTATGAAGCGCATTATAATAATGGTATTGCTGGTAATTTTATCACCTGCATATTCATTTGGCCGGATGAATAAAGACCTGATGAAGGCGAGGTATTATTATGCTCACTACCAGTTTCATGAGGCAATACCTTATTTCGAAAAGGTGGCTGATTCCCTTCGTGACCCAGAGGTATTTGCCGAAGCAGGTGATTGTTTCAGAATGACAGGCAGCCTGCAAAAATCGGCTGACTACTATGCAAAAGCCATGAAAATACCAGGACGCAAAGACCAGACAGCCCTTAAGTATGGGCAGGTATTGATGCAACTTGCGCAATATGAAAGTGCTGAAAAATGGCTGAAGGAATACCAAAAAACAAATAAGAGTGATAGAAGGGCTGCCAACCTGATAGCCGGTTGCCAGGAAGCTAAGAAGAACCAATCAAAGATACCTTCAGGATTTGTAACACTTACCCAATTCAATACCAATGGTGCTGATTTTGCCCCGGCATGGTGGAAGGGTAATCTGGTCTTTACTTCTGATACAGCCTTGAATCCTAATAAAAAGATGGATAATTGGTCGGGCAATGCTTATTTGAATTTATATACCATTACCTGCGATTCTGTTGGTAAAACCAATGGCCCCATTATGGAGGTTACCAATGCTAAAGACATCAACATAAAATACCACGATGGCCCGGCCACCTTTAGCCCTGATGGGAAGACCATGTATTTTACCCGCAGTAGATATTCCAACGGCTTATTCAGGGCCAAGGCTGTTGCTAATAAGGACAGTATAGTGTTACTGGAAATAATGATTGCCTCAGATTATGATTCTGCCACTAAGGAATTTCAAAAGGTAAGTCCATTTCAATACAATAGTAAGGAGTATTCGGTAGCCCACCCCACAGTTAGTCCGAATGGTAAAACGATGGTGTTTACATCTACCATGCCTGGTGGGGTAGGTGGTTCTGATCTCTATATATGTACCAATACAGGGAATAATGATTGGAATGAGCCTAAAAATATTGGAGCGGCTATAAATACTGAAGGTGAAGACTTGTTCCCATGGCTGGCAGATGATAATACACTTTACTTTTCTTCAGATGGGCATAAGGGTATGGGCGGGCTTGACATTTATAAAGCTAGCTGGGATGCCAAAGCAAACAAGTTTGGTAACCCTGAAAATGTTGGTGCCCCTCTTAATTCATCTTACGATGATATTTCCCTTGCTTTATTTGCTGATGGGCATAGTAGCTGGTTTTCCAGCAATAGGCCTGCTATAGAAGGTGGTGATAATGTCTATTATTATAAGCGGGAAATGGTATTTATGAACCTGTCTACCTCAGATTCTGCTACAAATGAACCATTAACTGGCGTGAAAATTAGTCTCAAAACGGGAACCGATAAGAAGGATACAATAACTGATAGTAAGGGTCATTTGTTTACACAACTGTTTGCCCGCAGTCAATATGAAGTGGAACTAAGTAAGGAAGATTTTATTACTCGCAAGATTAGTTTTAATACCACATCTGCCAAGGAATTAGATACCTTGATAAAATCAATACAATTAGCAAGAAAAGCACCAATGTACCCAACAGATACAGCAGTGCCGCCCCCGCCAACAAAATATACTGAGATTATAGGTAAACCAAAAATAGATAAAATCTACACAATTGGCAATGTACCATTTGACTATGACCAGTATGCTATATTGACTACTGCAAAACCATGTCTGGATAGCCTGGCAGTTTTTATGAAGAGTAATCCAATCCTAAAAATAGAAGTAAGGGCACATACCGATTGCCGTGAAAAGGTGCCGGGTTATAACATGGAATTATCTAAGAAAAGGGCCATGGCTGTAGTGAACTACTTGACCCACAAGGGGATTGTTGCCAACCGCCTTATACCATTAGGAATTGGTGCTACCGAGCCACGCATTCCCTGCCCTCTGTGCGAAAAATGCACCAAAGACCAGCATTACCAAAACAGGATTGTGGATTTTAAGGTGTTGAAGAATTAGTTTGAGCTAAAGTTTATATAGTTAAAGAATTATACATATAATTAATTTATAAATTATTGAATAATGATTATATTAAAATAATTATTCCCACTATGAAAATGGGAATAAGAATGCAAAGAGCAATGGGAATAATAAGGCCCATAATCAAACCCGTTAAAGCAAATCTTTCATTGTTTCTAATTCCTCTACGCCCAAAATGGATAGAGAGTGGTATGCCTACAACACATAATGGTAGAAATGGTATAAAACATAATAATCCAAATATAAGTGCCAGGTTTCCATTTCTTCCTGTTTCTTTGTTTGAGTGTAAGGATGCCTTTAATGGATTAACTACTTTTCTTTTCACCCAGGAAACTTTTATATATCGCTTTCTATAAGTTTTTATGGAGTCAGGTAGATGTGGATTAAAGACATAGTCTGTTCCTGTTCTTTTTACAACATATGCTGCATTTGAAGTCTGTGTTCCTGTTACGAGGAGGAACAAAACGAATAATAGGAATAATATACTTCTGTTTTTCATAAAGACCATTTTTAATTTTAATCAAAATAGTAGTTGCCTAGATCTATACTTAGGGTTATTAGATATAGGCAACGAAAAAAAATTTTTGGACCCACATTTTTTTATAGCCCAGACTGAATTTTTAAGGAGGACTTATTATCTATTTATTAAAACCTTCCTGCAAAGATTGCATTGCGCATTACTTAGTTTGATAAAGTAGATACCATCAGGAATCTCTGAAGTAGGGACTTGGAGTTCGTTAGGTCCATCGTTCATCTCTTTGTTGGCAATAACACTAATTACCCTACCGGCAACATCACATAAGGTGATTGATGTAACCATGGATATTGGCAGGTTAAATTTTAGGTTGATGGCATCGGTAGCAGGGTTAGGGAAGATAGCCAATTCCATATCTGATGTATTAATATATTTTACATTGGCTGTAGATGTATAAAGCTCATAATAGAAACGTTGCCCCAAGCTAGTGGTATTAACCGGCCAAGAACCTATTCCGCCGCTGCTATCCCATAGTACTTGGTATTGGTAGGTTATTTGGTTGTAACTATTATAGGTAATTGTATCCTTGGCGTAATTTTTAAATGAGGAGGTAATAGGATCCCAGGTTTGAATGAGCAGACTCTTATTGCATCCCGGTGCTATATAATTGCTATAAAAATCTTTTTCACCATTATTAAGCCAAGTGCCGGAAGTGGCGTCCCAGTATTTTAATTCACGTAAAGTTACGTTTCCCATGCCATCATAACTCAATGTGTCTTTGGTGTATGGTGTCCATATGGAAGATAAGGAAGAACCGTAAAAGTCTAATACATATACAAGCTGGTGCATACTGTTATAGATAAGTGACTGTGAGTCCACATTATACCATGTACTTGATGCACTATCCCAGTCCACACGTTTTTGGGTCAATTGCT
>CANGSR010000130.1 GCA_947456055.1 Chitinophagaceae bacterium | reverse complement strand
CTATTGCTGCTGCCGGTATTGGTGTTTTTGCATGGAAAGGCCAGAGCCTTACTGATGCTGACTGGTGTATTGAGCAGACTTTATTCTTTGGTAGTGAAGACCGTCCTCTGAACATGATTCTTGATGATGGTGGTGACCTTACTAATATCGTTCTTGATCATTATACTGAATTGATCCAGCATATTAAAGGATTGAGTGAAGAAACTACAACTGGTGTTCACCGTTTGTATGAGAGAATGGCTAAGGGTACGTTACCAATGCCAGCTATCAATGTTAATGACTCAGTTACTAAATCTAAGTTCGATAACAAATATGGTTGCCAGGAAAGTTTGGTGGATGCAATCCGCCGTGCTACCGACGTTATGATGGCTGGTAAAGTAGCTGTTGTTGGTGGTTATGGTGACGTTGGTAAAGGTTCTGCATTATCATTACGTGGTGCAGGTGCACGTGTTATGGTTACTGAAATCGACCCAATCTGCGCTCTTCAGGCTGCTATGGACGGTTTCGAAGTTAAAAGGATGATTGATGCTGTTAAAGAAGCTGACATTATTGTTACTGCTTCTGGTTGCCGTGACTTGATCACTGAAGCTCACTTCCGTGCTATGAAGGATAAGGCTATCGTTTGTAACATAGGTCACTTTGATATCGAAATCGATATGGCATGGTTGAATAGTAACTATGGTAATACTAAGGATACTATCAAGCCACAGGTTGATCTTTACAGCATTGAAGGTAAAGAAGTAATCGTATTGGCTGAAGGCCGCCTGGTTAACCTGGGTTGTGCTACTGGTCACCCAAGTTTTGTAATGAGTAACTCATTCACTAACCAAACTCTTGCTCAAATCGAGCTTTGGTTGAATGGTGCTAATTATGAGAACAAGGTATATGTATTACCAAAACACCTTGATGAGAAAGTTGCCCGCCTTCACCTTGCTAAGGTAGGTGCTCAATTAGAAGAACTAAGCGATGCTCAGAGCGAATACCTGGGTATTCCTAAGGAAGGTCCATACAAATCAGACCTTTACCGTTATTAATATTTTCGGTAATAATAATAATATAAGCAGGGCCTTCCATTTTGGAAGGCCCTGTTCTTATTTTATGGCGGCCGAACTCATTAAAATAACCGAAAACAAAAAAACTATTCAAAGAAAATCTAGACGGCATTTAAACAGTATAAAACCACAATACTCTTGCCTGCGTTGTCACCCCTCTCCATTTTCCGGAGAGGGGCCGGGGGTGAGGCAAAGGTTGACAAATCGATAATTTATAGATTTTACCCCACCTCCACAAATTCAAATTTCTTAAAGTTCACTTTTTCCTTTACAGGCTCATAGTTTTCAAAAATACCTTCAGGGTATATAATTATTGATACATCTGATTGTTTCCACCAGTCACTTGCTATCAATTCTGATACCGGTAGAATACCTGTAATATGGCACCGTTGGTCATTATATTTCCATTCCAATATTTTGGTAAAGCGTTCATTAGGCACTTGGAATAACCCTGCAAAACTGATACACACCTTTAAGAAATAGTCAGTGCTTATTTCACTAGGTTGCTGATTCCGTAGTTTTCTGTATTCGTATTGGTAATTATAACGCAGCGCTGATAGGTCACTCAACACCGCCGAGGCCGTAGGGAAACCCCCAGCACCCTTACCATAAAAGAACTGTTTATCAGCCAGGCTACTTTCTATTATTACTCCATTGTATTCGTTTTTTACATTAAACAACTGGCTTGATTTTTCCATAAATTGGGGCAGTACAAATGCAGCTATTTTACCCGATTTTAATTTTCGTGCCTGAGCCACCAATTTTATTTCAAACGATTTTTCTGCGGCGAATACCGCATCTTCCGGATCCAGGTTTTGAATCCCGGTATGTAGAATGTTTTCAGGTTTGTTGATGATACCATAAGCATGTGTGAGGAGGATACTTAACTTGTTTACAGCATCAGTCCCTTCTATATCCAGTGCCGGATTACTTTCTGCAAACCCTGCTTCCTGTGCTTGTACCAAAGCATCATAAAAACTGATATTTTCCTGAAAAACCTTTGTCAAAATGTAATTTGTACTCCCATTTACAATCCCATTGATACTTTGAAGCAAGTCATTATCGTAATATTCCTCCAGATTCCTGATTACCGGAATACTCGCACAGCAAGCCGCTTCATAAAGGAATGGTGTATTATACTCCTTTTGTATATCAATCAACTCCTCCAGATGGGCAGCAATCATTTTCTTATTAGCACTCACCACCGCCTTTTGTCTTTTAAGAGCGGTGGTAACTATTCGGTAAGCCGCATCTGCATCATCTATTAGTTCTACTATTACGTTCAGCCTGTCATCATGTAGCAGTTCTGATGCAATGGTGGTAAATAATTCAGCTGGTGCATTTCGTTCTTTTTCCGAATGCCTGATACACACTTTCTTTACTTGGGCGTTAAGAGAAGGTGTATTTTCTAAAACCTTATAAAGACTTTCACCCACAACTCCGAATCCGAATAATCCTATATTGAGTTTTTTATTTTGCATAATATTGTTTTTTTTTTCTCACCATTTACGGTGGATTGTGATTAATAATTACCTTAATTTTTCAAAAATGGGCTTAGGATGGCCCTAAAGGATAGCCGGGTATTTTTTTAGGCTATACCTCCAAAACTGTTGAAATCGTTCTAGGGATTATTTAACCGATGCTAAAGAAGCCTTGTTTTTAAGTTCTTCTACTTTATTTAATGCCTGTTCAATATCCTGTATAAGGTCATTTGCATCTTCCAGACCCACACTTAGTCTGATAAGGCTATCAGCTACACCAGCGGCAATACGCTTTTCAGCGGGGATACTTTTATGCGTCATAGTGGCTGGGTGGCAGAGCAGGCTCTTGACCCCACCAAGGCTTTCAGCCAGTTTAAATAGTTGGGTACTACAAACCACTATTTTGGCTGCTTCGGTAGTGTCTTCCTTCAGGGTAAATGAAACAATACCTCCAAAATCACTTTGCTGCCTGGCTGCAATATCATGATTCAGATGGGTTTTCAATCCAGGATAATACACCTTATCCACGCCCGGATGGTTCTCCAAATATTGCGCAACCAATAGTGCATTCCTGGAATGCTCCTTAACCCTTAGGTGCAATGTCTCAATACCACGAATCACCAGCCAGCTATCATGAGGGGAAAGAATGGCTCCGCTTGCGTTTTGAATGAACTTTATTCTTTCACCCAGTTCTTTGGTCGATGATACTACCAGACCTGCTATCAGGTCGCTATGGCCACCCAGGTATTTGGTTGCACTATGCACCACCAGGTCTGCACCTAGTTTTATGGGTTGTTGTAGGGCAGGGGAGGCAAAGGTATTATCCACACAAAGCAGTGAGCCATTATGGTGGGCTATTTTAGCTATAGCTTCAATATCACTGATCTTGAGGGTAGGATTTGTAGGTGTTTCCAGATAAACTAGTTTTGTTTTAGCGCTTATTGCATCCAGCACATTTACAATATCGGTTGTATCTACATACTTTACCTTAATGCCGAACTTGGCATATATATGGGTGAACAGCCTAAATGCCCCACCATAGATATCATCTACAGCCAATATCTCATCTCCACTTTCCAGTAGTTTTACCACCGCATCTATAGCTGCAAGGCCACTAGCGAAAGCAGATGCTGCCTGTCCTTCTTCCAGTTCTGCAATAATGTTTTCCAAAACCTGACGGGTAGGGTTATTCGACCGTGCGTAGTCATATCCCTTATTTTCTCCTGGTGCTTCCTGCACAAATGTGGATGTCTGGTAGATAGGTACTGAAATAGAACCTGTTAATGGGTCAACCGGAATTGAGTGGATTAATTTTGTTGCGTTACTCATCGTTTCTTGATTTTAAAATGGTTATAAAATATTTGTTATTTATACCACTTATCAAAAAAGACTATCGGGGGAGTACTCTCTTATTTTCCCCTTTCCGGACAAGGTAAAATAAAAAAAGCTCCACCGATAAATCAGAGGAGCTTGTTTATTTGAACCCGCTATTGCGGTTTATCTCAGTAAACAAATGCGTCTGACTTATCTGTCCCGCCAACGGCGGGATGGAATTAGCACCAGTTTCTCCAGATGCCTCCGGAGAGAGGTTGCTAAGGCTTCACAGGGCCATGACCCTCTGCCTTTCTTGATAAGTAATAATAAAGAACTGGTGCAAAGGTAATTGCAAGTTTTTCATTCCGCCAAATATTTTTTTGAGAAAATGGAATTAAGATAGTGTTGGCGAAAAAACTTTAAAATGACGTTTTGAAATGTGTTTAAGTATAAGAAGTTGATTTAAAATTAGTTATGCATGTATTGATAGCACAGGTAAATGACTATGTTGGGCAACATTTATTGTGTGGCTCTTATGGAGGAATTTCAGGAAAAAAGGATGGCTATGTGGAAATAAGGCAATAATATCCATTTTGTTTTTAGTTGAAAAGTTGTGGATAGCCATGTCCACATCGTCCTGTTTAAATACCATATGAAAATGGGCACTAACCACGTATAGCTTATCTTTAATGCGTGTATCAATATCAGGTGAGTTATCCTGGCTATGTCCATCCCTTTGGATATTAACTACATGTAATTCTGATTTGAGGAATCTGGTTAAGGAAATCAGGTTCTCATACAGTTTTTCATTTTTCTGGTGTGCATTATCATATGCAAAGCATAATCTACTTATTGGTTTATAAGTAAAGCCAGCAGGAATTGCCAATAAAGGATATTTTTGGCTAGTTAGGGCCTCAATTAACAGATGGTCGAACCAACTTATGTGGTCTGTAACATAGCCATTGCCAGCAATAATTATTGCAGGATTACCATTTTCCTTAGCATAACTGTTAATACTATCGAAAGTATTACCTGATACATGTTTGCTCTTAAATTTCACCGTAGGAAATTCCAGCCTTAGGTTGGCAACTAGGCTATCCACCTTATTTGCCCCATCTTTCGGTGCGAACGGCATTACTACCAATTCAACATCCAACTCTTTTGCCAATTCGCAGGCATATTTAACCCCATTTTGGGCAATAGCTGAAAAATCAGTAATTGTAACCAGGTAACTCATAACAGTAATCGGATTTTAGTTAATTTTTTAAAATTAACTAAAATCCGGATTCCTAATAATGTTATGTATTAATTCTTTAGTTCGTGCAAGGCCATTACAGGTATATGGGTGAAATGAGCTATATTATTGGTGTGGCTTTTATGAATTAAATTTTCGAAGAACCCATATTTGCGTGGGATGATAATTAGTAAATCAAATTTATTATTATTAGTGAAATCGTCAATTGCTTTGTCTACATTTCCAGCGTCAAAAATCATGTGGTAATGTGCATTTACTTCATCCAGTATTATTCGGGCCCCACCATTAAAATCAGGTATATTATCCTGGTTATGGGTGTCTTTTTGCACATTTAGTACATGCAATTCTGCATTCAGTGTAGTCGTTAAATTTGCAATTTGTTTCAAAGCATTTTCAATTCCCTTATGATTATTATCGAAAGCAAAACATATTCTCTTTAATGTGTTGTATCTAAATCCGGGGGGGATAGTAAGAATAGGGTAATCTGAATTTTTCATGGCATCAAGTACTGTACTATCCAGCCATGTATGGTTTTGTTCTGTAGTACTATTACCTACTACTATCATCCATGGTTCACCACACTCTTCTATTAATTCATCTATGGCATCTACGGTACTTCCATAGATGATTTTACCCTTAATATTTATTTCAGGGTAGATTTCTTTAAAACGATTAACCTCTCCTGCTAAAAATTCTTCCGCTTCTTCCTGGGTATCATTAATTACGGAACCAGGCAAGGGAATATCGCTAAAAGTCACAGGGATAATGAATGAATGAAGAATCACCACCTCAGCCATAAAGTTCGTGGCTAAGGAACAGGCATAATTAATGGCATTTCCGGCAACATCTGAGAAATTGGTAGCTGTGATTATTAGTGGCATAAATAATTAAATTTATATAAAGGTAGTTCTCTTTATCCATCTTTATGGTGACGCAAATCATTAAAATTCGATGCTTATACGCATTGGGCTTTTGAGATTATTTCATTACCATGTGGTGTTGCCTACATCACCATTGAGTTTCACTTAAAATAAGTATTTTTAAGTAGGTAAAATATATTTTTCAATATCGTTTGTGCCGTAGGTGCCAATGGCTCTTTGTAGCCAATGAAATATTGGGTGATTTACTGCTTTGTAGGCAATGTCATTATTTTAATGGTTTTGAAAGCTTTTTTGAGGTATTGATATTTCAGGATTCTATAAGCCCAAAGGCTTAAATGTGAATTTTTTCCGGTGTAAACCAGGGAAAATTGATATATATATGAATGGCAAAGGGATTCAATGTAAAAGAAAAATGGATAGAGATATTGAATCCACTTAAATCTATCTTTAAGGGAGGTATTTACCAATTTCGATTAATGTTTGTTCTTATGTTTCACAGGAAAAAAGTGAAATTTGGGAGTAAACCACCCCAAAATAAATACCCAATTTGACAAATGTTTATTTCGTAAATTCACACTGTCAACATTATGAGTCGCTTATAGGAATAAACTTTTTTGTGTTTTTATAATGTAACAATTAGATTTGTAAATACAAAAAATCAGCTTATTTTTTGTAACTTTGCACACTTTTAAAACAATCTCTGCTCAAATATGAAGTTGTCGCAATTCAAGTTCGACTTACCACTTAATCTCATAGCACAACATCCTGCCAAAAAACGTGAAGATAGCCGTCTGATGGTCATCCACCGTGATACCGGCAAAATAGAACACAAAGTTTTTAAGGATATTCTGGGATTTTTCCATGATAAGGACGTAATGATAGTTAATAACACCAAGGTTTTCCCTGCACGCCTTTATGGTCGTAAGGAAAAAACTGGTGCGAAAATTGAAGTATTCCTGTTGCGTGAATTAAATAAACCTAATCACCTATGGGATGTAATTGTTGACCCTGCCCGTAAAATACGTGTTGGTAACAAACTATACTTCGGTGATAATGACGAATTGGTAGCTGAAGTTATTGATAATACTACCAGCCGTGGTCGTACCATCCGTTTCTTGTTTGATGGTGATGAACAGGCTTTCAGGGCTATGCTCGATTTATTAGGTGAAACACCATTGCCTAAATATATCAAGCGCAAACCAGAAGAAGAAGATAAGGAGCGTTACCAGACAGTATATGCAAAGTACGAAGGTGCCGTAGCAGCCCCAACAGCAGGTATGCACTTTAGCCGTGAGCTCATCAAGAGGCTTGAAATCATTGGTGTGAAATTTGCCGAAGTTACCTTGCATACAGGCTTGGGTACTTTCCGTCCTATTGAGGTTGAAGACTTGTCTAAGCACAAAATGGACGCTGAATATTTCAGGGTTGATGATTATGCAGCCAATATGGTGAACAGGGCTAAATCTGAAAAACACCATATCTGCTCTATCGGAACTACCACAATGCGTGCACTTGAGAGTAGTGTAACAGCACAAGGCTTATTGAAACCAGAAGAAGGCTGGACCAATATCTTTATCCATCCTCCTTACCAGTTCTCAATTGCTGATTCTTTAATCACCAATTTCCACCTGCCAAAAACCAGCCTAATGATTATGGCTTGCGCTTTTGCTGGTTACGACCTGATGATGGAAGCCTACGAAACAGCTATCAAGGAAAAATACCGTTTCTTCAGTTATGGAGATGCAATGCTGGTAATATAGTAATCAACATATTTATAATGCGAAACACCCCGTATCCTTTGATATCGGGGTGTTTCGCATTATATGTCCCAAATCTGTATTATAATATGGAGAAGATGGTAAAGCCCTGAAAGGGCGCAATCCCAGAGCGATGGGCATCGCCCATCGAAACGAAAGGGCATCAAAAAATGTTTAAGAATTTCGCCAAATCACGAATACAATACTATGTGCGTTAGAGGGGTGTTCTTATTTATTTTGAACCTATACTTCTACAAATTATACTCCGCCTTCACCTTCTCTGCTACCTGATGGGTAATTGTTTCCAGCTTTTCAATCATCCTTTCCAACATGGGGCTGGCCTCCTCTATATCTGCCAGGTTTTCAATTTCATTGACTTCATTATACAATTGCTCAATACCCATGTTTTGGATGGATGGTCGGATACGGTGGGTGAGGTATTTTACAGTTGCAAAATCCCTGCCGTCATAGGCTACCTTAATAAGGGTGGCAGAAGGGGGGACTTCTTTTATGAAAATTTGCAGCATTTTCTTTACGAAATCTTCACTGCCAATTTTCTTTAGCTTGCTAAGGTCGTAAAGTGCCCCGCCCGATTGTTTGTTATATTGTATCATAGTCCATGTATCGATTTAGCAGTAAACTGTGTTATTGCAAAGTTCGTAATAGCTAATGCAGTCTATTGTTTTCTTAGTGGTAGATTTTTTATCCTGCTCTAAATTCAGGACTATGCAAGTTAAATTAATTTTTTCTCAAGGCAAAATCATTTCTATAAAACACGATAAGGTTAGTTAACACTTATCTCCTTATTCTGTATCATCTTGTATATGGTAGACTTACCAATGTCTAATTTTTCTGCCGCCTTCACAATATTATTATCATACTTCTTCAGGAAGTGCTTAATAATATCTATCGTGTATTCCTTCATGGTTTTTTCCTCATTGGTAAAGCTATCACCCATCGTAACTGATGCAAAGTAAATATCAGCATCACAAATTTGTCTGCCATCGCACATTACTGCCGACAAGTCAATAATTGCCTTCAATTCCCTTACATTACCCGGATAGTTGTACTTCATCAATTTATCTTTCGCCTCCTGACTAATGGTAATCGCATCCATTTTATTGCTCTTGCAGAAATCCTCCAGGAAGTGCTTTGCCAATAATAAAATATCATTACCTCTTTCCCTTAGCGGTGGCAAGTCAATAGGTAAACCCATTATACGATAAAACAAGTCCTCCCTGAAGTTGCCTTTCTTTACTTCTTCAAGCAGGTTTTTATGGGTGGCCACAATTAGCCTCACATCCAGTGGAATGCGCTCATTACCGCCAACCCTTGTCACCTCACGCTCCTGCAATACCCTCAATATTTTACTCTGTAGGCTTAAATCTAATTCTGCAATTTCATCTAAGAACAAGGTTCCCTTGTTGGCTTCTTCAAATTTACCGGTCTTCCTTGCCATAGCACCGGTAAAGGCCCCTTTTTCATACCCGAACAATTCACTCTCTATCAATTCACGGGGTATAGCAGCCATATTCACAGCCACAAAGGGCTTCTTCTTTCTTTCAGAATTGTAGTGAATAGCTTTGGATATTACCTCCTTACCTGTTCCGGTTTCTCCGGTTACAGAAACATTGATATTTGTTCTTGAAGCTTTTTCAAGCAGGGCAAAAATCCTGAGCAGGGCAGGGCTACTACCCTTAATTGCCTTGTTGAAATCGTATTTCTGCCCAAGTTCTTCCTTAAGTACCTCTACTTCTTTTTGTAGCGATTGGCGTTCCCTTTCTTTATTTACCGCATTCCACAGCAGATCCTTAGTATTTTCATCTTTGATGAAATAATCACGGGCACCCTCTTTTAACAGCGAAACGGCAGTATTTACATCCTTCTGCGCACTGATAACTATTACCGGCATATCAGGATTATAGTCCTTGATTTTTTTCAACAGGTCAAATCCGTTGATATCAGGCAGGGAATAGTCAATACTAATCAGTCCAGGTTTTTTCGACAGATTAGCCAGGCATTCCTTCCCGGTAGTAAACCGGGATATTTCATAATCGGGATTTAGAGAGAGGTGGTACTGCAATATTTCACCATACCATGGGTCATCCTCAACTATGAAAATTTTAAATTGTGCCATTCCGACAAGAAATTTACAGTAAAAATACAAGAAAAATCTTTTATAAATGGCATACACTTTCCAATTTCTGGAAAATAATTATACCTATAATTAGTAGTTCTTTTGCGTAAAGACGCATACCGACTTACAAACATAGATTAACGAAATCAATATGGTCAAATAAATCTGGTTTTACAATAGCCCTGGCCTTTAGGCCGGGGAAAATGAATTCATCAAATTGGCTTTAGCCCAAATTGGTGCGCTTTTAAAACAAAACTAATCAAGTGCTACACTAGCTATTATCATCCTTATTTGTATTTTGCATTACTATTCTTTTTAAATTTCTTTGTATGAAAAGGGCAATATTATTGGTATTGATGTTCTTATCGCTATCCGCTGTTGCCCAAATTGGGAAGGAAGTTTCCATTTTTACTATTGATAGTTTCAAGGAAAATACTATTAAGATATATAGTCTCCAAAAACATTGGCGTTTTCATGATGGAGATACAGGCAATATGGCTGCCCTATCAATTGATGACAGCAAGTGGCCTATTACCGACCCCGGACTTACAATACTCAAGGATAATAAAGTGAAGAGGATACCATTTTCGGGTGTGGGATGGTTTAGGTTGCATTTTACAATTGATTCTGCGCTCACTACCGTGCCACTTTGCCTGGGCATAACCCATTTTGGAGCATCAGAAGTTTACCTTGATGGAAAGAAAATAAGAAATTATGGACATATTTCTGACAAGGAACATACCATTGAATACGATCCCCAAACCATGCCCGAGCCAATTCTTTTAAGCCAACCTGGGGAACATGTGATAGCTGTAAAATATGCCAACTATAATGCGGATAGAAATTACACCTATTTCCATACCGATAATGTAGGATTTGACATGCAAATAATGACTGGAAGGCAAATAGCCAGTAGTTTTATTTTACAGACCATTTCTAATACCACTATTGATATTTTCCTGTTTGGGGTTTTTATTGCCCTATCTATGCTTCATCTGTTCCTATTTCTCTATTATAGGGTAAGTAAAACCAACTTGTTTTTCAGTCTTTTCTGTTTTTCAATGGCTTTTATATTCCTTAGTATTTTCCTAATGAGATTTAGTAATTCCTCTATTATACAGTTATTGAGTAGTAATTTATTGGTATTAATAGTTGACTTTGCCTGCCTATCATTGAGTGGTTTTATATATGACTTATACGGTGTCAAAAAAAAGAGGTTCAATTTTGTCTTGGCAATAAGCATTTTGGCGCCTATAATATTTGTCATCGATAGGAAGTATGGTATAATCGCTCTGGTATCTCTGGGTTTTACTGTACTTATTCAAGTAATAATAAGTGTAGCATTAGCCTTTTATAAAAGACTACCAGGTGCACGAATTTTGGGGACTGGTGTTCTGTTTTTTGCATTATTTATGTTTTTCTGTTTGGTATTTGCTTTATCTACAGGGGAACTGAATTTTAATGACAGTACTCCTGGGGGGATGGCTTTCCTCCTCCTAACCTTATTGGCTATACTTATTTTGCCCATTTCTATTTCGCTATACCTTGCATGGAGTTTCTCAAATATCAATAAAGACCTCAAAAAAAATCTGGATGAGGTGCATGACCTATCTGAAAAGACTTTGCAACAGGAGCAAGAGAAAAAAGCAATTCTTGAAAATCAAAAGCAAAACCTGGAAATTGAGGTGACCCAACGTACCATGGAAGTGGTGGCACAAAAGGAAAAAATTGAGAAGCAACATTCCGAACTGGTTTTGGAGAAAAATAAGTCGGAGGAACTACTGAAAGATATCCAGGTGAAAAACAAGTCAATTACCGACAATATCACTTATGCCAAGCGCATACAATCAGCCATACTCCCCGATATCCAGCTCATATATGAAACTTTGGAGGATTCATTTATCCTCTACCTGCCCAAAGATATAGTTAGTGGCGACTTTTATGCCTTTACCGAAAAGCACAATAAAGTGCTCATCATAGCAGGCGATTGCACCGGGCATGGGGT
>CANGSR010000129.1 GCA_947456055.1 Chitinophagaceae bacterium | reverse complement strand
TTAGGGCTACCTCGCGTGGCGTCAGGGACATCAATTTTTTCCTCTTCAGACTTGCTAATATTTATGCTTAATATTTTTCATCCCCCAACTATTCAACTTGATCCCCTTTAACCTTTGATTTTACCCTAAAAAAAATAACCTCAAAACAAGTACCCATGTGTGTGGGTAAATGCTTTGAGGTTAAATTATTACTATTATTTGTTAGTCAAGCTATGTAGTCAAACTAGTAATACCATTGGTGAAGTATGTCGTTTTATTTGTAAGTAAATGTCTATCTACTAAATACTAACTACTTCTACAAAATCTGTCTTTCTACTTACTACTTTCTACTTTATACTCACGAAAGAATCGTCTTCTTCACATCTTCCAATATATCCAGTGTTTCTTCCTTACTATTGCCTTCGGCATATACACGTAGCAATGGTTCGGTACCAGAAGCACGTAGCATTATCCAGCCACCATTATCAAGGTGGTATTTAATACCATCAATAGTCTCAATCCGGTTGAAACCATATTTGCCAAATTTGGTATAACCACCATCAGCTGCTTTCTTTATAATAGCATTCTTCAGGTCATTATCCAGGGTAAGGTCGTTGCGCTCATAAACAAAATGGCCTACAATAGCATAAACCTCTTCACACAATTCTTTCAACGTTTTGCCTTCTGTAGTCATGAACTCATATAGGGCAAGTCCGTCGTAAATGCCGTCACGCTCAGGGATATGGCCCTTCACCGCAATACCACCACTTTCCTCACCACCTACAAGCACATCTTCATGTACCATTATTTCGCTGATGTATTTAAACCCAATAGCAGTTACTTCTACCTCAAGGCCATAATATTCGCATAGTTTTTTTACACGGTCAGTTACTGAAAAGGCAATCACAACCTTGCCGGTCATATGCTTGTATTTGCACAAATAGTGAATCAACAGGAGGATGATATTATGAGCATCCACAAAATTGCCATCACCATCATAAAGCCCTATACGGTCGGCATCACCATCTGTTGCCAGACCTATCTTTATTTCAGGGGTGGTAGCCACTGTGTGTGCCAATTCTTTCAGGTTCTTATCAAGTGGTTCAGGAGCCTGTCCTTTAAACCCGGGATTATCATCACAATGAATCAATACTGCACCTGGTAATAACCTGCGGATTACATTCTGTCCGGCACCATACATGGCATCATAAGCCATTTTGAAGGGAGACCTTGACAAAGATTCAAAATCAAACTTTGTTTTCAGGTAGTCCATATACATGTCTTCCAGGTTGATGTACTCCAGAAGTCCTTTTTCTTCCCAATAGCTTAATGACTCGGTTGGCATCACCACCTCTTCGGGTATCAATGCCTCAACTGCTGCAATATCCTTAGGACTAGAAGGTCCACCATGAGCGCCTTTCAGCTTATATCCATTATATGATGGTGGATTATGCGAGGCTGTAATCACTACACCTTGCTGGGCTTTAAGCATTAGTACACCCAAGGAAATCATTGGTGTACTTACAAATCCTTTGGCTAATAGTACTTTTACACCATTGGCACATAAAACCTTTGACGTTGTTTCGGCAAACAATTGTCCGCCAAACCTGCAATCATGTCCTACCACCACACTAGGATTAGTGCCCCTTGAATGAAGCCAATCTGCAAGGCCCTTACTTACCCTGCCTACATTATATACTGTGAAATCTAGTGCAATAATAGCCCTCCATCCATCAGTGCCAAATTTAATTTTATCTGTTACCATCACTTACTTGTTAGATATGGAAATTTAAATGGTTAATTATTCTGCCTGCAAATTTATAAAAACGTTTTGTACCTTAAGGTTATTTAATTTTATACCCTCAATCCGTAAAAAGAACATGGGCAATGGCTATTATGCCGTTAATAATTAAAGACTGTACAATGAGCGAACTGATGAAATCAATAAATCCTGCAACTGGTAAGGTTATTGCAACTTATAAGGTTTATGATGAAAAGAGGGTAGACAAGTCATTAAAATTAGCTTCAAAGACATTTAATGAATGGCGCAAGACAACTTTTGAAGATAGGGCCAAATTGCTGGTAAGCATTGCAGCCGAAATAAGGAAGGAAAAGGATAATCTGGTTAAACTTGCTGCATCCGAAATGGGCAAACCATCCACCCAGGGTTATTATGAAGTGGAAAAATGTGCATCCACCCTAGAGTTTTATGCAAAAAATGGTGCTGCCTTTCTTGCAGATGAAATCATTAAGACTGATGCCTCAAAAAGTTATGTTTCCTTTCAGCCAATAGGTGTTCTGTTAGCCATTATGCCATGGAACTTCCCTTATTGGCAGGCTTTTAGGGCTATGGCACCCGCTGTAATGGCGGGAAATGTATTTTTATTAAAACACGCTTCTAATGTCAGCGGTTGCGCCCTTGCTATGGAGCAAATTGTACTCAATGCAGGCGCACCAGCCGGACTATTCCAGACACTATTAATACCGGGTTCAAGGGTTGAGAAATTAATTGATAATCCTTTGGTTGCGGCTGTAACCCTTACTGGTAGTACTGAGGCGGGTAGCAAAGTAGCAGCAGCAGCTGGCAGGAATTTGAAAAAAGCAGTATTGGAGCTGGGTGGCAGTGATGCCTATGTGATATTGGAGGATGCCGACCTGGACCTGGCGGTGGAGTTAACAGTTAGGGGTAGGCTGGTTAATACCGGACAGAGTTGCATAGCTGCAAAACGTCTTGTTGTGGTAAAGCAGGTACGTAAAGACTTTGAAAATAAGTTTCTAACCCAAATGAAACTAGCTAAGTTTGGTGACCCCATGGATACCGCCAATAAAATAGGCCCTATGGCCCGGATTGACCTTCGTGACCAATTGCACGACCAGGTATTACGCAGCATCGCCAAAGGCGCAAAATTGCTATGTGGTGGTTTTATTCCTGATGGCCCGGGTGCATGGTATCCGCCCACAGCATTAACTAATGTGAAAAAAGGAATGCCTGCTTATAATGAAGAATTATTTGGGCCGGTAGGTGTGATTATTGAGGCTAAGGATGAAAGGGATGCCATGCGCATTGCCAATGATAGTATTTACGGCTTGGGTGGGGGAATCATTTCCCGAAACATCGCTAATGCCGAATACCTTGCAGCCAATGAACTGGAAGCAGGTAGTTGTTTCGTAAACGATTTCGTTCATTCCGACCAGCGATTACCATTCGGTGGTATAAAACAAAGTGGGTATGGCCGTGAGCTAGGCGTTTATGGCATCCGTGAATTTGTAAATATCAAGACCGTTTTTATAAAATAGTTCGTATTTTTAGAATGGTTTTTGATTATCTGGAAGGATGATTGACCAATATTTTTATTCCATAGTTTAATATTGCAAATATGACAACGTGTTTCACTAGATTATGGTCCCAAAGTACTTATCCTGATTTTTTAGGTAGCCCGGCCTTTAGGCCGGGGAAAATGAATAAAATTATTTGGCTTTAGCCCAAATCACCATGATTATCAATAGAAGAAAATGCGAATAAGACATTTAAGAATTACTGCCCTACAACTAAGAAGTTCTTCAAAATTCGTCAAAAGCATTATTTTCACTGCATTATTATTAACCACTGGTAGTTACAATCTACCTGCACAAAAACACAAAACTATGCACACATACCTGGCCATTGGCGACTCATATACCATAGGTGAACAAGTTCATATTCACAATAATTTTCCCTACCAGACTGTTGACCTGCTGAGGAAACAACATGTTGAGGTTTCAGACCCGGTTATTATTGCCACCACAGGTTGGACGACTGATGAATTGGCCGCTTCAATCAGGGAGCATAACCTTACTGAAAAATTTTCTTTTGTCTCCTTATTAATTGGCGTTAATAACCAGTACCGAGGTCGCCCTGTTGAAAATTACAAGGGTGAGTTTCTGCAATTACTAAACACTGCTATCAGCTATGCCAACGACATCCCCGAAAAAGTTTTTGTTCTATCTATACCCGATTGGGGAGTAACCCCATTTGCTCATGGCCATGACAGGCATAAGATAGCTCTGGAAATTGATGCCTACAATGCAGCTTGCAAGGAAATCGCACTAGCTCATCATTGTCATTTTATCGAAATCACCCAGAGTACCCGTGAACATGGACAGGATAACGATTACCTGGTTGCCGACCATCTGCATCCATCAGGCAAGGAATATGCCATTTGGGCCGAACGATTGGCTAAATTAGTAATTGCAGAATTCAAAAATTAGGAATTAACCCTTAACAGAAATGTTTTTCCTTTAAAAACCAGGTGATTTTTTTGTGCTCCGCCACAAAATTTCAAATCCCTTTTACGTTGAAAAAATTTTGCGTTATATTTGACCAAATATTCTTTATGAAGTGTAGATTTTCTCTATTCATTATTGTGTTATTCACTGTTTCATTTGCTGCCCAGGCCCAGTTTCAAAAGATAAATACTTTCGCAGGCGACGGTACACAGGGCTTTTTTGGTGATGGCACAGTAGCTCCCGCTGCTCAATTTCATGGCCCAATAAGTGTCTCTGTTGATAATTTAGGTAATGTCTATATAGTTGACTATTATAATTTCAGGGTTCGTAAAGTAAGCAGTGCAGGTGTTATTTCTACTATTGCAGGAAATGGTGTAAATGGCGATACCGGAGATGGAACTATTGGCACGAGTGCTGCAGTTTGTCCACATGGTGTAGTAGCTGATAAGCGTGGTAATGTTTTTATTTCAGATGCAAGTTATAGCGTGATCCGTAAGGTAAATGCTTTAGGCTTTATCAGCACTTATGCTGGCAATAAATTGGCAGGCTGGGGATATAGTGGTGATGGTGGTGCTGCTACAGCAGCAAAATTGCAACAACCATACGGCATGGCAGTAGATGCCAAAGGTAACCTCTATATAGCTGATGCCGGGAACCATTGCATACGTAAAGTGGATACATTGGGGAAAATTTCAACATTTGCAGGGGTAGGTGGATTGTCTGGTTATTCTGGCGATGGTGGCATTGCTACATTTGCTACACTTGATTCTCCTTATGCTGTGGCTGTTGACAGGTGGAATAATGTTTACATAGCCGATTTTGGAAATAATGTAATACGTATGGTTGATTCTACCAAAACTATATACACGGTAGCAGGAAATGGAGTGTCAGGTGTTTCTGCCGGTGGACATGGATATACTGGTGATAATGGTTCTGCAATAGCTGCTACTTTAAATAACCCTAAGGGTGTTGCAGTAGATACGGTAGGTAACCTATATATTGCCGATGCTGATAATAACGTAATCCGTAAGGTTGATATGTCTGGTATTATTACCACTGTTGTAGGCGATGGTACGCAGGGTTTTGGTGGCGACCTTGGTTACTCTATTGGAGCAAATTTGCATAATCCATATGGTCTTGCAGTAGACAACAGGGGAAGTATCTATATAGCAGATGCCAATAACCAGAGGGTAAGGATTTCTTACAATGTAAATCTAGGCGTAAACAATATTGCCAATAATAATGTTCCTGAAATTTTCCCAAATCCATTTACCAGTTCAATATCAGTAAATGGTCTTGACCTTAACCAAACTATTTGTATCTACGATATGGCTGGCCGTCAGCTTACTGGTATGTTACCAGTTAAAAGCACAACCAACCAGACTTACGATTTGTCTGCCCTGGCTACAGGCGTATATTCAATGCATGTTTTTGATGCTATAGGCAATAGAATCAGTGTATTGAAACTGGTTAAGGAGTAATTGGTTAGCTTATTAAAATAAGCTCAACTTAAAATATTAAAGGCATTTCACTGGTAGGTGAAATGCCTTTTTCAATACTAATAAATCAAGCATTTAGTATGGAAGTACTTTGAGTTACATATAAAATGGTTTGAAAATATTGTTGGTTGAAAATGTAATTATGTTAATTAAAGTTTTTCAATCGATTATCGGGATACGGCACCCTCTCTTATGCCTGCCCACCGTGGTGGAGATTGTCTAATTTGTAGCACAAAAGTTCTTTGAAAATGACGTGGCCAATCATGGCAGAACTTCAAAAAATACTGTCAGAAACGTTAGGGTACGACACCTTCTCCTTTGGAGTGACAAATTTATTGTACAAAAGTTCATTGAAAAAGACGTGGTCAATCACGCCACAACTACGAAAATTACCGTCAGAAATATCAGGATACGACACCTTCTCCTTTGGTGTGACAAATTTATTGTACAAAAGTTCATTGAAAATGACGTGGTCAATCACGCCACAACTACGAAAATTACTGTCAGAAATATCAGGATATGACACCCTTTCCTTTGGAGAGGGCCGGGGTGAGGCCACCAACTGGCTATCCAAATTTTACACTGCAAGTACCCCAATAATCATACTTGCCAATGCCAGAGGGCCGGGGGTGAGGCCTCTGCATTGCCTTTTTATTCTAAAATACAACATATCGAATTTACCACTTATTTTATTGCCGAAATGAATGGGAAACTTGAAAACTATTTATTTTTTAAACCCACCGTCTTTTTTATCTTTCCAACTGCCAATTCCTTAAAAGAATCCCAAAGGTATTTATCGCAGGCTGCCAACAATTTACGGTCGTATTTTGGGATATACTGCCTGCAGTTATCCTTATTTGTAATCCAGGCCATTAACCCTTTTATGTCTTTTTCATTAATACACCGATACATATCTTTTTTGTAAAGGCTAATTTTTAGGATTTGTTTGGCCTGCGATTCTGTAGGTTGCACCACATGCAAATCTCCTTTTATCATCCTTTTAATCCCCTCCGAAAAGTCATTACCCATAAACTTACCGTAATACATCCAGGCATTGGGTCTTACATCTGTTTCAATCAGGTAGTGGGTGTTTTCGGTTTCACTATACATAAAGACCACATTGCCGAAACCACTTAAACCAAAATCCTTACCCATTTTTCTCAAAACAGGTTCTATTTCAGGGTTTTGGTAAAATAACCTTTGGGTAGATACTCCAAATTTACCCATAATGGTAAGTGTGCGGGAATAGCTGTATACCAATAACTCATTATGTCGATACAATACCTCCACATTCACATCATAACCCTTAATGAACTGCTGGAAAACAAGGTTTTGCTTGTTCTTAATATTGGCAAGATGGGTGGTTATGTCTTTTTTATTCTCGCACATAAACACACCGTACCCGCTTTCACTCTTATCTACCTTCATCAAAAATGGAAAACCCATATAATCCCCAATGGAATCAGAGGTCATGGTTTCATTATAGATAAGGTATTTAGGGGTTTTAATTGAATATTTATTACACAACTCCGAGAAGCCTGCTTTAGAACCAAGTAATTGCCTGTTCTCAATTTTGGTCAAAGGCATTATTTTGTAAAAAAGCGCTTCGCTTAATGGTTGCTCATTCAGTATTCTGATGATGATATCATCGCCGGGAATAATCCATTGGTAATTGGCACCGTTTTTCTCTATGTAGGTCAGTAATTCTTTTACAAAAGATGCCTCGTCAATACTCGCCTCAATCCATTTGTCGTAGGATTCATTTTGTAATGCCCACGAATCTTTGATACAAAAAATATCAACGGTACATCCTCCGTTTTTTAAAATACCGGGTAACTCCATTAGTGAGTCCCAGTTGACAAAAGAAATAAGTAAGGTTCTAAACATTGGATAATAATCAAAATTAGTAAATTTCAAGGCCTTAATTTGCCAGCCTGTTTACTTAAATAGACGGTGCGAATAAACAAAAAAGCACTGTAAATTTACAATGGAAAGGTGGAATATGTTAATGGTATGACATTTAATAGATTTGCATACTAGTAAATTATATGTACGGAATGTTGTCCAAAAGGTAAAGCCCTGTTTGTTATTAGATAAGACATTAAATATTTTAAACGACAGATTTCAATTTCTGTAGAAAACAAAAAAAGTATGAAAGAATTTATTCTGATTTTCAGACATGAAGATGGCCACAAGGTGGCATCGCCAGAGCAAATACAAGTATGGATGAAGCAAACCATGGATTGGATAGGTGGTATAGCTGCCCAAAACAAGTTTGTAGGCGGCAATGGATTGCCCATGGATGAGTGCAGGGTAGTGCATCACAATAACCTGGTAACCAATGGACCATTTGGAGAAATTAAGGAAACCATTGGTGGTTATATAATAGTAAAGGCCGAGACAATTGATGAGGCTGTTGGATTTGCCAAAGGTTGCCCGGTATTACAAGGTGCTGGTAATACAGTGGAAGTGCGAAAAATTGCAAAAGGGGAGGACAATCAATAAATCAAAGGGTGCCGGGACAAATTTCGAAAAGTTTGTCCCGGCAAAAATATTATGCACCATACGGAACTTTTACCACATCTTTTTCGAACAGAGTATAGCCGCGTAACGGCTGTACTCTGTAAAACTTTTGGGCTGGATAATATTGAAATTGCTGAGGATATTGCCAGTGATACTTTTTTGGCGGCCTTGGAATTATGGACCTACAAGGGTATTCCTGAAAACCCTGTAGCATGGCTGTACACTGTTGCTAAAAATAAAACCAGGAATTTCTTAATCCGCAGTCAGACATTTACTAATAAGGTATTGCCAAATTTTCGTATGTCTGAATCAGATAACATCAATTATGAGCCTGATTTGTCTGATAGCAATATTAATGACAGTGTGCTTCAAATGATGTTTGCCATTAGCCATCCTTCCATCCCTGCTGAGTCCCAAATTGGCTTTGCCCTGCGAGTACTCTGTGGGTTTGGAATAGATGAAATTGCAAGTGCGCTACTCAGTAACAAAGAGACCATAAACAAGCGACTCTATAGGGCTAAGGAATTACTACGAAATGAGCAGGTAAAATTGGAAATGCCAGATAATGAAGTGGTAAGCAAACGATTGGGAAACGTATTACTTACCCTGTATTTGCTATTTAGTGAGGGTTATTATTCTGAGACTGATGATTCTGTTATCAGGGAAGACTTATGTGCTGAGGCGATGCGCTTGGTGTACATACTTACAACTAATTCTAATACTGATTTACCCCAGGTAAACGCACTATTAGCACTAATGTGTTTTCATGCCTCCCGACTGGAAGCCAGGAAAAGTATTAATGGGGAATTGATATTATATGGTGAGCAGGATTCAACGTTATGGAATCAGGAATTGATAGCCCGTGGTGCATATTACCTTAACAAGGCCTCGGTTGGGTCTAATTTATCCAAATACCATCTTGAAGCGAGTATTGCCTGGTGGCATACTAACCCATCTGACTCGTTAGATAAGTGGCAAAATATCCTGAATTTGTATGACCTATTACTGCAAATCAATTATTCCCCAATTGCTGATCTGAACCGTATTTATGCCTATTCAAAAGTTCATGGTAATAGCCTGGCTATTATTGAGGCTGAAAAACTGAACCTGACCAGCAACGAATATTATTATGTGCTTATGGGCGAGTTATACACTGGGTACAATAATGACAAAGCAAAGGCTAATTATTTATTAGCCCTTAATCTTGCTAAAACCATTGCAGATAGAAATTGCATTAAGGAGAAGATTTCTAAATTAGATGGGTTGGATTCCATTTATTAGTAGAGAATTAATCTATTTGTTACTAGATAAATAAGTTAATTTGGTTATTTTTAGCGGATTAAAAATGAGAACTTAATGACTGCTGAAGAATTTAACCTTGAATTTGAATCGATTGCCCCGCCACTCAAATCTTATTTATTGAGAATTACCGCCAGTGTGCACGATGCCGAGGATATAGTGCATGATACCTATTTAAAGGCAGTTGATAAGTTATATACTTTTAGGCATGAATCAACTATAAAAACATGGTTGTTTAGTATTGCATCAAATCTTGCCAAGGATAACCAAAAAGTAAAGAAAAGGTGGACAGAAGATGTTACTGACATTTGCAAGCAGGAAGCATTGGGTAACAGGCAGTTTTTCCAGGAGGCTATGCAAATTGCCACTACCTCGCTCCATGGGGCATTTGAAATAAAGGAGCATATTGCATTTTGTTTTACCTGTATTTCCAAATCTCTGCCATTGGAGCAGCAATTATGCATTTTTCTTAAGGAGGTTTATGAATTTAAAGTAGGAGAGATTGCTGTAATTCTTGACTTAAGTGAGGCAATGGTAAAATACTATTTGCATGTAGGCCGCACCAAAATGATTCAGGTTTTTGATGGCAGGTGTGCCCTGATAAATAAAAATGGGGTTTGCCACCAGTGCTCAGAACTAAACGGAATTTTTAACCCTAAGCAAAAATTCCAGGAAGAAGTAATGAAAATTGAAATGGCCCGTGATGCAGAAATTGCAGATAAGGAACAGCTTTTTGATCTGAGAATGCAAATTTTACAATCCTTAGACCCTTTTAATTCTGGTGCCTCAACTCTTCAATTGCATCATTTAGAACACAATAGAGTTGTTATGGAACGTTGACAAGGTAAATTCAGTAACCTGACTTGTTCTTTTCCATTTCTGCTTCAATGCAAAACTCCTTAAATAGGTCGCTATTTGCGGATTTCGCATCTCGCATAAATGAAAAATTACTTCGTCATCTTACTAAATTTACCATATCAATGTTCCCCGGAAAAATATGTGTAAATAATTGCCTTTTTGCCTATCGTTTTTGTTGGCTCAATCGTCAGAATAGCATGAAACGATTTTTAACAACATTAGCACTCATGGCATCAATTATGACACAAGCACAAAATGGTAAGGCAATTACCGAAAAGACAACATTCAGCCGTACTACATCAGTGAGTACCACCATCAAGGCTGACCCTGCAATTATCTGGAAATTATTGACCAATACGTCTGATTTTCCGAGATGGAATACAACCGTAATTTCTATTGATGGTAAGATAGCGGTTGGTGAGAAAATAAAGTTGAAATCAACTTTAGCACCCAAGCGCACATTTAAATTGAAGATCAAGGAAATGGAATCTCAGAAAAGTCTTACCTGGGGTGATGGCCAAGGAAACAGGGTTTTTACACTTAAAATGGGTGATAATGGGAATACTGTTTTCAATATGACAGAAAAAATTGGTGGTTTTATGTTCCCAATGTATGCCAAACATATACCTTCATTCGACCAATCATTTGAGCAATTTGCAGCCGACTTGAAGAAGGAAGCGGAGTCTATAGAGTCAATTAAGAAATAAATCATAACAATTAAACTCCACAACAATAATGAAAATTGCAAAAGTTACGTATACTACCCAAGCTGAATATGCCGAGCAAAATAAGGCTAATATTCAAGCTGTTATGAATGACCTGCAGCAGCTAAATGTGTCTGGTCTAAATTATAATGCATGTGTTGGCCCTGACGGGAAATCCTTTATTCACATGGCTTATTTTGAAACAGACGAAGCACAGAAGATTTTATTTGATTTGCCATCATTTAAATCGTTCCAACAACAATTGATGGAAAGCAAACCTGAAACCCCACCAAAACCGGAAATGCTTACATTAGTAGGTACATCTTGTCCTATTTTTCCTGTTCATTAATAATGGTATTGATTTCATTTTAATCTAAAAACCTATCGCTAGTGTGATTTATCCACATAGCGGTAGGTTTTTATTTTGTTCATTTCTTTACCAAATTAAACTGTTACTTTTGCACACAATTTCACGAAATTACATGGAGAATAACCAACTTAAGGAAATGGCCACACAGGTGCGCCGGGATATTGTGAGAATGGTGCACAAGGTTCAAAGCGGCCATCCAGGTGGTTCTTTGGGATGTACAGATTTTTTAACTGCACTTTATTTCAAAGTAATGAGCCGCAAACCCGGCTTTGATATGGATGGAATAGGGGAAGACCTATTCTTTTTGTCAAACGGGCATATATCTCCGGTTTTCTACAGTGTATTAGCCCGTTCGGGTTATTTTCCAGTAAGTGAGTTAAGTAC
>CANGSR010000128.1 GCA_947456055.1 Chitinophagaceae bacterium | reverse complement strand
TTTGTCAAAAATAGGACTTTAGGACAAATAGGATTCATATTTACATAGTCAATTATCTTGCCTGCGTTGATGGTGAAAACATCAAAAAATGTAAATGCAAATGAAAATTGGTTTTATATTTGAAAGGGTAAAATTAACTATGAATTGGGCACTAATTTTGCCTTAACTGCAAACTGAAGTACGTTATTTATATATTTATTTTACTATATTTATTGTATTTATTGTCTGAATAAACATGATAATGGCATGAATATTGAATTATTATATGAGTTTATTAAACAAAATAAATTTGCAGTTTTGTCTACAATCTCAAAAGACAACACCCCACAATCTGCATGTGTTGGAATTGCTGTTACTTCTGACTTAAAAATAATATTTGATACTACAACTGATTCAAGAAAATATAAAAACCTTTTAATCTCGTCAAATGTTTCGTTTGTTATTGGCTGGGCAAATGGCCAAACAATCCAATACGAGGGAAAATCAACATTACTTGGTAATAACCCCTCAGATGAAATTATAAATACCTATTTTAGTGTATTCCCAAATGGAATAGATCGTAAGAATAATTGGGACAATATTACCTACTTTATTGTTGAACCATATTTGATACGTTTTTCGGATTTTAATGAATCGCCTCCCATTATCACTGAAACATTTTTAAATATGCCAACTACTTAATAAATACTTTGATTAATATCTTTTCCTATAAAGCCTCATGCTTGCCCCATTTATGTCTGGAGCAATGATAAAGCTGATTTTCTATAAATAATTATTATAATAATATAATTTATATATTTTACTATGTATTAGTAAATGGTTTCTTGGGTAGTGATAAATGTTGAATAAGCACATTCTATCAATAAGCCTACTTCAAACTGTAGCGGGATTGAGAAAATTGGACAAGCTTTATGGAGCAGTGCTAAATAATTTTGGAAGACAATTGCTCCCCACTCACATATGATGTCTTTACAATTTCCCGAATTACATTGTCTAAATCATTAAGTCTCTGGCTTAATCCCGACAATAGTTCCCTGCACTCATTTTCAGTTATTACATTCTGTAATGACTTTTCCTTTAATAAATTGGCAATACCTATTGCTGTTGATAATGGACCTCTAAACAAGTGGGATTGTTGCCATGTAATATCTGTTAGTTTTCTATTATTTACCTCCAGTTGATCTTTTATTAACACATATTCGGAAATATCCCTTCTCAAACAGCTTATACCAATAATCTCACCATCGTCGTTTCTTACAGGCTTGAACAACATAATTATGTCGGCTCTTGAACCATCAGCATGATACCCCTTTTCGATTGATTTTACAATTTCACCCGACATTGCCCTTTGGTACATAGTAAAAATATTATCAGCAAAATCTTTAGGAAAACATGATAAGACAATATCTTTATCTCCAACCTTGGGTATTACACTTGCGAATTCCACCATATGTGCAAGATATATTTTATTGAATGACATAAGCCTGTATTCACAATCGATATACCAAAGACAGGACTCTGCCATTTCTAATAGTTCCAGATAGTTTTCTATACTTGCATTATTTAAATAAAAATCTAACTGTTTCCTAATTCCAATTTGCTTGTAGTTTTGTTTAGTAAAAAAAAAATCACCCACCTATATAAATAATCATCCGGCATTAACTACTAATAACACTATTACTATTCATCTTATATGACTTAATATGAATATCCCTGGCATCCCTCAATAAACTATTCAGAGATTACCAGATAATAAGCAATAAAGAAATAATGTAAGCAAAGATAAGTGACTAACTAATCCTAGAACCTACTATATCTAGTAGGTCTTAGGCTGGCAATTAATACTAATAATGCAGGGAAACAGACATCTATATACAATAATAAAAACGGATAATTCTATAATAAACCTGGTTTTGTATCGGGCTTTGCATAGGCGAGCCTGGCAATTCGTTTTGTACGGTGGTAACTATCAAGTCCGGCACAGGTAATCGTACCTGCTTTTTCCAGGTCAACAAAGCCGTCTGGCATGAGGATGTCTTCCGGTATTGATATATAGGTGATTTCTGCAAGAATCATTATGGTACCATTTAGCTCTATATCCATTTTCTGCCTGAAACTGGCTCCTATTTTTACATAACTTTCTGCCACGAAGGGTGCATAAAAACCCGGGATATTTTCCTCAGTAAGCACGGTTGCATCAAATTCTGACACATTTTCGGGATAACGAGCCGAAGTCTGGTGGGCTGCCTGATAAAATTCTTCCCGCACATGGTTCACTGTAAAAATTCTGGTAGACAGGATAATATTTAGGGTGTGTCGATCAACTGAATCAGGACGGACTATAAAACCAAATAAGGGAGGATTGGCACCCACGTGAAAAAATGAGTTGAACACTGCCAAATTACTTTGACCGCTCCTGCTACGGGTACCTATTAATGATAAACTTTTAAAGCCTCCTAATGAATTGATGAACATAGCCCTATAGCGTTGTTCAAAAGCCAATATATCTTTACTTCTGTATTCAAGTCTACTCATAATTTAGTATCGCCCCTTAGTATTCATTTTTTTCTTCCGTAAATTGTTATCCTATCTGATTTCTAGTTGTAATAAATGGTCCTAGTATCTCCTTTTTGAAATTTTGTTGTTAGAAATTGTTCTTTGCCTTTCGCACCTAAAACGATCTATTCCCTCTATCCGGGTTTTCTGGTGTTTGGTTTTACAAGCTTCTACCCTCATACGCCATAATTTGTAGGACCTAAACCGTAGTTCCTGCTTCATTAATTTGCGCACATCACTTTCATTAAGTCCAAATTGGTAGTGTATGGCATCAAATGGAGTGCGGTCCTCCCAAGCCATTTCTATGATTCGGTCAATATCTTTTACCGATAATTCTTCTTCAATAGTATTCACCGCCTCAGCCTCGGCAATCATGTAAGCCATGGGTGATGGCAGGTCACTGTAGTAACAATAATTATTATTGAAGGATTCCGGGTTTTCCAAATTGCTGCAGTTTGTTTAACAAAAATACATTTTTATTAAACAAATTACTTCGTTTCGATATTGAATCTACTGATAGTGGTATTGGATTTTGGTGAATGACCCGATTCATAGACCTTATTTCGCAAGTGGATGCTCGTAATTATTAGAAATGAGCGAGATGCTCAGACCAGTTTTAGGTGGGCTTGGGGGAACTTATTGGGCTTGGGAACGATGAATGCCTTCAAAGAAGGAGTTTTATTCGACGTTCCGGATGCCCCTAGCGGAACATCGCGGAACAACATCATTACTTTTAGGACATGGTCTGTATCGCCAAATCCCAATGGCCTGACAGCGGAAAGCGATGCTGATCATGGGGATTTCCAATATTTATATTTAGTAATATCCCATTTGATGCGTAGCGAATTTATTTGAGCTATGGATCTTAGATTTCCTGCCGCAGACAAGCTGATTGAGTAGGCATGGGTGATCCTTGCTGAACAACAGCACGAGGGATTGAACCTTATTGCATTGAAGTTATATTAATCAATAAAGGTTACATCAATTATTTTGTTTCTATATCAATAATTTCCTGTCCCGCTTTTCCAAGAAAGTGCTGTACTACAGGTATATATGCTTCTGCTCCATTATCACAATTGGTAAAGATTACTAAGCCTTGTTTGGATTTTGGCAATATAAATGCGATTGTATGCACACCTATATCATCTCCACCATGCTCGAGGGCATTTTCACCGTTTTTAACACCTTCTAAAATTGTCCAGCTCAAACCAAAATATTTCCTATTATTCACCTTCACCTGCTTTGTTACCATTTCTGTAAAGAGTTCATGTTTTAGGCCTGCTCCATTCATTACAAACACTAAAAACTTACTATAATCTTCCACCGTTGTCAATAAATCATCAGCAGCATTAGCTGTTTTGTTTTTATACGTTTCATAAAGGGTGCCGTCCTTTTTATGCCATTTGGCAAACCTAGATTCATCAATAGTGGCGTCCCAATAAAAACGGGTATCTTTCATATTTAATGGCTTAAAAATCATATCCCCGGCGAGTTGATCCATTGGCTTTTTGAATTTCGCCTCTAGAGCCTTTCTCAGGTATTCAAATCCCTCTCCTGAGTATTGGTACTTTGTACCTGGTTCAAATTCAAATGCCAATTTACCATCGGCATTATTCCCTCTCCAATTAGGAAAACCAGACTGGTGAGTCAGAATATTTCTGGTTGTCAACTTTTTAGCCCTTGGATCACCGGCAACATCAGGATCAATCCAATAATTACCAACAGGCTCATCGAGGCTCCATTTCCCCTCATTGATTAATTGCAATGTAACCATTGCTGTAACCGGTTTGGTTAATGAGGCAACATTGAAAATAGTATTTGCATTATAGGCCTTTCCATTTTCATCCTTACCATATACAGTTATTTCTTTTATAACCCCATTTTCTATATACCCTATCCCCAATGCAGGTATATGATTCTTCATAATCCACTTCTCTGTCACTACCCTATCTACAAATAATTTCGATTCATCTAAAATAGCAATATTTCCGGGGTTTTTATGGTTATAACTCAAACCTCTGGATAATTTCCAGAATCCATTTTCTAATAACCAAACATGGGTAAATAATGCGGTGCTTGTTAAATATTCAGGTTTACCAGGTTCAATTGCATAAAATTCATGTTCCCCGGTTTGAATTGCCCCATAAACCACTCCTTCTTTTTCTAAAGGATATACTTTTAGTGAATTCGGGATTAGCTTTCTTTTGGGTTTATAGGCCAATTTGCATATCCCATTCTTAATACCTTCTATAAAAATTGCCTTTGATGATGATATCCCTGCTTCATCATGATAGAATTCAAAACTATTGGATATTAATGTATCAATTTGATGTATGTCGCAGTTATTAAACCCTACATTAAACAACAAACTATCATTTATTTTCAAGGTTTGGAATAATCCATTAGATTGATCAACCTGTGCCTGTGACAAAAAAGAGACGAATAATAAAACCAAGCAAATCTTTGCAGTCATACTCTATAGTATTTTAGTGGCGAGATAATTAGACGCAAAATTTCATTTAGCGGTTACAAAAAACGAATAATTTTTATTAGAAATTTTAAGTTAATGTAAGAAAGTAGGATTAGGGTATTGGCAGCAAGGGTTAACTTCCCTCACCAAGACTTGCAAAACCTTACTTAAATCAGGCAATGCACTTGCAAATAACTGAACTGAGCCATATGCCTGCACTAGTGACTGGTACAGCTTTTAGTTACTGGTAACCACCTACCACAATGTAATTTTCTGTTCTTTATACTGGCTAAGTATTTGCCTTGCCTTTGTCATATCCTTTTGTTGCAAGGCATCAAAGTAAGGTTTTAATAACTTTGCTGTATTGCTTTCAGGGTACTTTGCGAATAAATGCCTATAACCTTTCAAGAAATAATCTGTTATGTACTGATCATCCCAATCTACAGCAGGGGTATTATCTTCACCCCTCATCAATTCGGTAAGATAGAATTGGTATTTGCCCATTACATCATCCATCATAATAAAGCCCGTGTGACCATTTGCAAAACGTTCCCACCATACTGCACGGTCAACCAATGATTCGATGGGTATTATTATTGCTCCATCTTCAGCATATCCTTCATTATCCTGTTGGGTCACCATTTCCAGATAATCCCTCATTGATGGGGATACTAATGGGGAAAACCACTTTTGTATGCTGTCCCTGTTTTCAACCACATACCACACCCCTTCAGATGATAAGAATTTGAAACCATTTGCTTGTAAGGTAGCAATAAGTGCTTTATCCGAAGGGAGAACTCCTTGCTGTTCAGGGGTTAAACTATCGGTAGGCCAATAATCCCGATACTTGATTTCTATACCATTGGCCAGGCGTCTGAAATATTGGTGGAACAGGCTGTAGGCACTATCATTAGTTGCCGCATCTGCCTTATCAAAAATCGATTTAAATTTTTCAACTGCCTTACCATTGTTGGCTGCATCCGTTGTATCAAGCCTAGCCAAGTAGGAAGCATAAGCCTCTATGAGTGGGCCAGTTTTTTGTGGCGGTTTATTGCTGCTAAGGTTTGTACTGTCATTCGTAAGAGAGGTAGGCTTAGTAGCCGACTCTGTATGATTGCCATTACAACCCAATAAGGAAAAGCATAGAATACCCAGGATAAATTGTTTCATATCAATTACTAGAGCCAAAAATAAAGCTAATACAAATTTAGGAATGAAACGTAATGCCGGGTAAAAAGCAACCGTAATAATATAGGGGATTGTACTTATGGGGGACTCCTATTTTTTTAACCTAGGTTGTTCGCCATGGGGGCTTGGGGTACTTATATGAGCTTTTGTTCTTCGAATGCCTGTCACAGACAGGGTGATTTAGTAGACACGGGTGATCCTAGCGGAACACCCGCGCCAGTTGCGTTGGACGCTCGGACCAGTACCTGAAACTCCCGAATCAGTACCTAAAGTTAATCAAAACAAAAAAAGGAACTGAACACTAGTCCAATTCCTTTTTTTTAACCCTAAAAGCAGGTAAATTATAACTTGATGAATTTCTTAGAATATACCTGGTCACCTGCAGTCAACCTTACATAATACATACCTGGTGTGCTTACTTCTATTGGCAATTGGTAATCACCAGCCTGCTGGGTAGTATTGTTTACAATTGTGCTTACTTCCTGACCCAGGATATTGTAAACGCTTACGCTTACATTCTGGTCGGCAGAAAGATGATAAGAAAGTACTGATACATCATTTACAGGGTTAGGATAAATACTCATGCCCGATTCGTCACTTACTTCTTCTATTGCTGATGGGCCTGTGTGCACAGTACCATTAATCAATAAATTCATCAATTGCATATTGCCTGTTACGGCAGTAGCATTAAAGCCATAAACCCTGAACTTAAGGGAATAAGGATAGATAACGTTGAATGATGTAGTCCAGGTACCAGTGGCCATACTATCGCAAGTACCAGAAGCAAATGGAGTTTGGTTTGAACCCTGGTCAATCCAGGTGGTTCCACCATTTACACTATATGCGAAACGTGCTGACTGTGCACCAGTGTTTGAATGACGTAAATCGGCACTAAAACCAGTTACGTATAGTCCGTAGCCTACATGGGGGGTAACAGTTACCTGAATAGCCTTAGTAGTATCGGAATAAGTAGTAGAACTTATGAAACCCCTGGTAGAAAAACCATTGGTACATGGTGATGATAGTCTTAATGCACCATTTACACGGGTAAGTGTATCGCAACTAGCATTTGGAGCAATCATGTTCATTACACCACCGGTATCGTTGGTATAAGAGATAATCTGGCCATGGGCTTTGTTGCCGACTGAAGTTGCAGCCAATAAGATTGACAGGCCTAGTACTGTCTTTGAAAATGTAGATTTTAGCTTCATATTAGATTGTTTGTTTTAATACTATTTACCAGGTTACAACCAAAATATTCTCTCTATTACTTCAAAATGAACTAAAGAAGAATTTTAGGTTACCAATAATGGTAAAGGTAAAAAAAACTATCTAACTAAAACAAAAACCTGTTGATATTTATCCTATTTATTCACCTTTTCAACCAAATATACCAATACCGGGAAGTGGTCGCTATAACCGTTGTCCCATACCTGCGATATAGTATATGACCTGTGTGGCAGACCCTTATCCTTGCCCATTTTATTGATTAGGAAGGGTTTGTTGAAAATCTCAGCACTATAGAAACCCCACTTGTTATTATTGTTTTTAATAAAAGAACCAGAAAGCATAATCTGGTCTATCAAGTTCCACTCTCCCCTATAATTCTCAGTACCTATACCCTTTTTGTAAATATTTATCCATGGATTATAAATATCAGTAAGGCCGGTTTCTTTTTTATCTGCTTTAGCTTCTAATACCTTAATTACACCATCACTATTAGGATTATCGTTAAGGTCACCCATTACTAGCACCTTGGTATCAGGGTTTATTTTGTGTAGGGAATCAATAATGTGTTTATCAACACCTGCAGCACATAACCTGCCGGGTGCCGATGCAGCTTCCCCACCCGATTTTGATGGCCAGTGGTTCACCAGAATATGAACTGTATCACCTGCCAATACACCATATACATACAATATGTCCCTGGTTGGCCTTTTCTGGCCTAGAGTTTCCAATGGTACATGGAGAGGACGTGAGCTTAAAACCTTCAGATATTTAGGATTGTAAAGGAGGGCCACACTTATACCCCTTTCATCAGGTGTATAAAACCAGGCATACTGGTAATTCCTACTTTTGATTTCCGGTTGGGTTACCAGGTCTTTCAATACCCTGTCATTTTCCACCTCGGCCATACCTATCAGGGCTGGGCCATCTGGGGTTTTATCTTTTCCCATTTGTTCAAAAACGGTAGCAATATTATGCAGCTTTTCGGTATATACTTGTGCCGTATTATGGTAAGGTCCAGTAGGGGTAAAATCTTCATCGTGCTTATTAGGGTCATGAATGGTATCGAAAAAATTCTCCACATTATAAAACCCTACTGCAATAACCTTGTAATTGCCCTGTGCACTACAAAAGGAACTATAACATAAAAATGCAACCAATAAAAACCTGTATATCATTACTTCTTTTTTTGCAAAGGAATTAAATTGTAGTCAATAAGCCATAACTGACCGAAAATGTAACCTAATGTTCACTTTGGGTTATTCTGTTGATAAAGATTATTCAACAATCAATTTAGTAGAGAATTGTTCACTACCTACCATGCAATGAACTATATATACACCAACAGATAAGCCAGAAATAGCAACCCTATGGCTACCTACCTCCTGATATGCTGAAAAGCCAGCACCTACCACTTCCTGGCCCAAAAGGTTGAGCACCTTGATACTAACGTTTGCAGACTGCAACAATTCGTAATCAATATAAGTGGTACCGGTAGATGGAATGGGGTAAATTAGCATACCCTTCATAGAATTAGGAATATTGGCAACATTTGTAGGGCAGCCATGTATGGTTGTTAGAGTTCCACCCAGGAAATTGAAATTAGCCTTAAATGACTGGTAATAAATATTAGCTGTGGTATCGTTATGAATGATAAGGGTATTCTCATCGTTTTTAGTATCGGCAGATACTGACCAGTTGTGTGAGCCTGTAAGCACCGTAGGGTCAGAACATTCATCAGAAGGGTCAACAATGAGGAATTTATTATGGTAAAGGCCTAAGCCGCTATAAATTAAAAAATTACTTGCCCCCAAACCAGAAGTAAAAGTGGTACGTGGTGTATAAGAATTGCCATAACTATCATCTATACCAGCCACATATACACCGGCATAAAACTTAGTCACAATCATATTGGCATCGGTATTATCGGTGAATGCATACATGCCAAAGTACATATCGGTATTAGCAGTGTTGATTGTATTTTGTATTTTAGCATTAGTGCCATCACTCGGGCTAAAGTATAATTCTACATGGTGGCCGTCAATGGTGAAATTATGCCTGCCAATATCCGTTTTATGTGGTCCGAACTTAGATAAAGTAAGATTCGGCACCAAGGTGGAGCTACCCCACATCATATTAAACTCATCGGTATAGGCATGTGCCAAGGCTGAATCCTGAATAATTACCACATTGTTATAATCTGTAGTACCTATCTGGTTATCGGTAAAATTGGTGCTGCCTGTCCACACAATAGCATCAGCAGGATTTGGGGAATAGGCATCTATCACAACAAACTTATTGTGCATGATACCATAGGTACCACTTGTAGGGCTTCCCAAACGGTTAATTAATGAATTGACTGCCGACAGACCAGTGTTTGACGAACTACTATCATATATCCATCTTACATGCACACCACGGCTGTAGGCATTATTAACAGCTGTAGCAATATTGGCAAAGCTTCCCTGCACATAATTGTAAACTGCAAAGTCAAGGCTATACTGGGCCCTGTTGATATAAGCCACCAGTGTATCTGCAACACAATTGTTCAAATACACAGCCTTAGAACCAGTGGCCACGGTTGTATCAACCGGGTGATTAAAATATACTTTAATCTTACTACCGGCGAAGCCCTGATAAGACATTATTATTAATGCAAGTATTGCTACTAGTTTTTTGCTCATTTTAATGCTTTTAGTAAACTGAAATTTTTCTTGAAACCGATGATTTCTCGCTATTGATGCGAACAATATAAAATCCAGGTATAAGATTTACCACTAACTGTTCATCCTTTTTAAGATCTATATTGACGTTACTATAAACAAGGGTACCAGTTGCATTCACAATAGTTACCTGTGCATTTTCCATATCATCAAGCGCCCTCAAGTTGGCTGTTCCATTCGCAGGATTTGGAAAAACAACAAAGCTCTCAAGGCCACTCATCGATTCTATTATATCATTAGAACCAGTACGAGTAGCTAACCATATGGTCATATTCATGATGAGTTTACGGTGATTACCAGCGGCATCAGTCCAATAACCATTATATAGAGTGCAAGTAGGATTTCCTGTACCATCATCGGCAGGAGAGCTATCACCCATTGTGGCTACCTTACCCAAACCAAACCTTGAATAGGCCACCATGCAATTAGTATTACCAGGTGTAGTGCCGGTTTTATATACTACTCCCTTTATTGTGCTGTTCAATGTTGGTTGAAGCGTCATAGTAGTTCCTCCAGCCCATTGTACCTGTGTCACATTACCTGCAGTGCCATGTATAATAGAATCGGTAGCGGTAGCAGAAATATTGGTAGTTGTCTGAGAAAAATTCACTGTATCAAAATAAAAACCGAATGGATAAGCCTGAATACTATTTGTGCTTATTAAGTCATTCCAAACGTGTGGTGAATCCCAACCATCACTATTTCGGTCACTTACATTATGGTCGGCTATCATAAATAAGCCACCACCATTTTGCACGAATTTCACTATTGCAGTTTTTTCTGTAGCGGAGAACTGCATATTAGGCTCATCTATAACGAATATCTCGTAGTGGGTAAGATCCTGGGCATTGGTCATATCACCATAGGTGATCCGCCCATTATATGGCAGTGTAGTTACAATATAACCTTTATTAACGCAATCTACTGCCCAACTTGATAATGCCCCTGTCCAATAGGTTTCTGCAGTGCTTGATGTAATACCACTTTGTGCAGGAGTTGGAGTTATTTGAGGATTGCTTTGGTTGCCAGAAGTACTTAGGTAGGCATTGGGGCCAAATCTGATATTGGTTTGATCTGCATCTATCACCCAATCAGCATTGCCAGCCATCTCGGCTTTGGTTGCATCAAATAATATATGAATAGTTTGGGCTCCGGCCTTATTTAGAAATAATAAAGCAAAAATAACAACAAGGTTTTTCTGCTTTTTCACCAATTGTAACAGTCTCTTCATTCCTAATTTGATTAATGGTTTAAAAATTCATTACTCTATAATAACTCTTCTTGTCACAGTATTAAGGTCATCAATTATTCTTACCAAATAAACTCCTGATGTATAACCATTCAAGGATATGGCTAACTGAGATTTGCCTGCACCGCAGTCTTTAGTTGCGAAAACCTCACGCCCCTGCATATCATAAATGGCAATAGTTAATGATGAGTGGGATGTATTTTGACTCCATTTAATATTCAATTCTGACTTTGCAGGGTTTGGATAAATGATCAAGCCATCATTTTCACCATATACATTATTAACCGAAACATTACTACAGTCACCAATACCCCAAATACAATCGGCATAATAGGGATTATCAATAAATGGATTCCTGTTGCCCTGTAAAGCATATACAGCATTATTACGGTCAATTTCCTTTTTACTCACAGGGTCGTTATGATGCCATTCCAGCAACATTTGGATAGCCCAGGGATTTAGGTTTACCTG
>CANGSR010000127.1 GCA_947456055.1 Chitinophagaceae bacterium | reverse complement strand
TTTGGCCGAATCCTTTGCCTGCTTCTTTTTGTTGATGTCTATAGCCTGTGCCAATGGGTCATTTGCAAAAGTGTAAAGGCTCCATTTAGATTCATTATACTCCAGGGCAGTTAGATTTTCGATCCAGTCACCTGAATTCATGTAAGTAACATTGCCATGCGGGGTAGAAACTTCCTTAATTTCGGGATGGTGGATATGGCCACAAATAACTATGTCATAATTATTTTCAGCAGCAATATCGCATACCGTATCTTCGAAATGGTTGATAAACTTTACTGCACTCTTTACTGTATTCTTTACATTCTTAGATATAGATAGTTTACCCCTGCCCATTTTCACTGAGAAGAAATTCACAAACCTGTTGATGAGGATAAGCAGGTCGTAACCCACAGCACCCAGTTTAGCCAGCCATTTAGAGTTTTGCATTACCACATCGAATACATCACCATGGAAAATCCAAACCCGAGAGTTATTGATTTTTAGGGAGAGCTTATTGGTGATTTGTAGGGAACCTAATTGGAAACCCTTGAACCTGCGTAGCATTTCATCGTGGTTGCCGGGAATGAAATATACGGGAACGTCTTTGGCAATAAGCCCTATCAGGTGTTTTACCACCATCATATGGGTAGCTGGCCAGTAACGCTTGCTAAACTGCCAGATGTCTATAATATCGCCGTTGAGGACTACGGCCTTGGGCCTGATACTTTTTAAATATTGTAATAATTCTGTAGCGTGGCATCCATAGGTGCCGAGATGTATGTCCGACAACACTACAAGATCCACTTCTCTTTTTGCCATTATTCCCTTCGACGAAGCATTTGGTTATACAAAGGGAAGAAATTAGTATAACCAAATCATTACGAAGAAATGAATTTAATGTTAAATGCAATCAAATGCGTCATTTACTTTGCATTCACTTTTTCCTTCTGTTCAGCCAGCCTTTTTTCAAAACCATAGATATTTTCATTGCCAGGGAAGAGCTTTTTGTACTCAGTTAATAAAGCCTCTGCCTTTTCTATACTCCCAATACCAATTGAATTCGATACCGAAAACCCTATAACATAAGCCGCAGACCTAGGGGGCATTCGTGCTATTATTTGTTGTTTGATGAAACCGGCAGAATCAGCAGGATACTCTTTACCTGCACGCCTATATTCCAGAGCCGTCTTAATGGGCATTATCGTCTTTATATACTCCTGATAGGGTTTGCATTCTAATAAGGAATCATCATAGGTCTCAGGTACCGAATCTATTATTGCTAGTAAATCAGTGGGTATTACTTTAAGGTTTGAGGATAATTTAGCCCTTTGCTGATGGAATTTGGGATAGGTAAGTAGATTAACATACCGGGCATACCTTAGGTAGGTGAACCAAAAATATCTAAATGAAGTATCTAATCCTTTTCCATGACGCTTAAAATATTTCACCTCTTTTTTATACTGACTATTTAGCGCCTTTAAATAATCGCTTGGGTTATCCTCACATATCCTATAAGCATAGCGGGGATAATAATCAAGCAAAGACATATCCCATGCATGATGGGCAGCAAAGTTGGCTATTTCATCACCGTATCCCTTGCAGATATTGCCTTTGTTATTTTTTAATGCCGAGATATCAATTTCTAAATTTGAACCGGGTGCTAATACTATTTCTGCATAATCTACATCATGTTCCAAAAGTACTAGCCTATACTTTGAATGGAGAGTTATTGGGATAGAAAAGTGGCTTTTTCGTGGCTTTATTCCATAACTCAGCACATTAGTGTCCACATAGGCAGTTGAGAAAACACTAATCATCTCGTTAACCTCAGGCAATTCCCCGTAAATAGTAGCCGTACCCTGACTATAGCTAGCTAAGCCTGAAATAAGGCAAAAAGCCATTAAGGCAAATCGAAAAGCGAATTTCAGTTGTTTCATAATCAAGGCTATTTAAATACAAATACTATTCAAAAAGTTCTTCAGCTATAGCCAGGCTTTCGGGTTTACCCACATCTATAAACAGGTTACCCGTGTGGTTGTAGCCTTTCATCGTTTTAGTTTTGGCCAGGTGCAGGTATAGGTCAATCAGTGAAAACTTACCTTCAAAAGGTATATTATTGATTACAGCCTGCGATAATACCTGTATGCCACTAAATGCAAAAGGATAAAGCGGAACTACCTGACGGCTTATTTTTTGTTCCCTAGTACTATTGTTTACCCAGCCACACAAGTTCATTTGGGCATCAAACAATAACTGTCTCGATGATTCTCTTTGCATCACTGCCAGCGAGGCTATGCCGCCACTGTGCTTATGTTCCTTAATCATTTTGCCAAGATCAAGGTTGGTAAGAATATCTACATTCATCACCACAAACGCCTCCTCACCCGCAAAGTAGGATGCAGCTTTTTTTAATCCACCACCAGTTTCCAAAACCATATCCCGCTCGTCCGATACACTTATACGGCTACCGAAGCCGTCATTCTTTATGATGGTATCTTCAATCAAAGCGGCAAAGTGGTGTACATTAATCACTACATCCTTAATACCAAATTTTGCGAGAAACCTTATATTATGTTCCAGCAGGGTCTTATTATTTACCTCTACCAGTGCCTTTGGTTTATGATTGGTATAGGGTTGTAATCTTGTGCCCAAACCTGCTGCGAATAGCATTGCCTTCATAAGTGTAAATTTAAACTTATTGGTGAATAATATAGAGAATGCAATGAAATTTTGATATTTTGCATCAATTTTTAATAATGAGCAGCAGAAAGCGAACCAGGAAACGAATAAAAACAGGTGGTGGTAGTTTCAAAAGAAACAAAACAGCCTATACTGTTGTTTATAAGCTTATCGACCCCATTTTGCAGGGGGGGCTGTTCGTTGCCTTCGTTTATAGCCTTGATAGTGAGTTTAGGGATTTCTCCTACCGCATGGTGTTTTTATTAATTATTGCATTACAGCTCATTAGCCTTGTAGTAAATTTCTTGCTGCATCCACCAGAAAACCTCAATAAGGAACGCATATTTTATGCTATTATAATGATAGGAAGTCTTATAGGATCAGTTTTTATTATCCAGAATTTCCAGGAAAATTATCTCGAGGTGAGGCAGGGTGATTTTCCTAAACTGCCTATACGTGAAATAGTATTGGACACAGTAGTTATCGTTATTTCCTTCTGGTACAATATCATCTGTTTCCGTGAACTCAAAGCTATACTCAAAAGCTATAATGAGGAGGATGAAGGCTAATGTAATTTCAATATTTGAACGCCCTGAAATTGCCCTACATACTTACCCATGGCATCGCCATAGGAAATTAGTTTGGGCAATTTCGTCGTTTCCTCAACATATGTACCCATGGTGATGCCATGGGCTATGATATTTATCCCCGTTGGGGAAATGAAATAATACATATTATTTATATTTAACGCACTGAAAGGGTGACATTATTTCGCCATCAACATGCACATAATATCACCTCTTTAGGGTTTATATACGTTTTCTATCAATTTTCTACAATAATACCAACCCTCCGGGTTTTGAAATTTTAATGTGTTTGAGCTTCATGAATATAACCCTGTGGCATTTTATCCACGGCAAGTATTACATTTGCACCAAAATTTAATTCTTTTATGTCTTTACTGATAATAGGCACGATGGCCTTTGATGCATTGGAAACACCATTTGGGAAAGTTGACCGCATCATTGGTGGCTCGGCTACCTATGCAGCCTGGGCTGCTTCTAATTTTGCAAAACCTATCAAACAGGTTTCTATTGTAGGTGGGGATTTTCCAATGGAAGAATTTGCTGCTCTTGAAGAGCGTGGCGTGGCTTTCGAAGGAGTGGAAGTAGTGCCAGATGGCAAAAGCTTCTTCTGGAGTGGCCGTTACCACATGGACATGAATACCCGTGATACACTGGTAACCGAACTGAATGTGTTGGCGCAATTCGACCCAAAGATTCCGGAAAGTTATCAGGATTGCCAGTATGTAATGTTGGGCAACCTTGTACCTGCAGTACAGATTAGCGTATTACAGCAATTAAAAACCCGTCCGAAATTGGTTATCATGGATACCATGAATTTCTGGATGGATATTGCTATGGACGACCTGAAAAAAGTGTTGGGCATGGTTGACCTGCTTATGGTGAACGATAGCGAAGCACGCCAGTTGAGCGGTGAGCATTCTATAGTAAAGGCAGCTAAGAAAATACAGGCAATGGGTCCTAAATACCTGATCATAAAGAAAGGTGAACATGGCGCATTACTGTTTTATGAAAACCAGGTATTCTCTGCACCGGCTTTACCGCTTGAAGATGTATTTGACCCAACAGGTGCAGGAGATTCTTTTGCCGGTGGTTTCATTGGTTACCTCACCCGTATTGATGATATCAGCTTCGAAAGCATGAAGGCTGCAGTTATTGTTGGTTCAGCTATGGCTTCTTACTGTGTTGAGAAATTTGGCCCTACCCGTCTTAAAGAATTAACTGCTGAAGATATTGACAACAGGGTTAATGAATTTGTTGCTTTGGCCAACTTTGAAATAAAATAATTGCATACTAATAAATAATATTAGAAATAGGACTGTCTTAATGGCTAGTCCTATTTCTATGTTAGGAAGATTTGTTAAGAGTAAAATTCATTCCAATAGCAATCAAAAGCTGAATAAAGGGTAAATTACTTAAAATTCTTGATGGTGCAATTCCTCCTTGGGGTGTAGGCCTTGAGCGTAGGGAAGGGGGTTAGGGGGATGTCGCATTTCGGTAATTTTAAAAATTATTTGTTGCTAAAAATAAAATACGTTTATGAAAATTGTTCCAGGAGAAATTAAGACCGCCCAGTTGCACGCCTATCTTTTAGGTTCAGTGGCACCAAGGCCAATATGTTTTGCCAGCACTATAGATAATGAGGGCAATGCTAACCTTTCGCCATTCAGTTTCTTCAATGTGTTTGGCAGTAAGCCGCCTATACTTATCTTTTCTCCGGCCCGCAGAGTAAGGGATAATACCATTAAGCATACACTGGAAAATGTGTATGAAAACATGGAGGTGGTCATCAATATGGTGAATTACGATATTGTGCAACAAATGAGCCTTTCTAGTTGTGAATACCCAAAGGGTACTGACGAGTTTATAAAGGCCGGTTTCACTGCTGTAAAGTCTGACATGGTTAAACCATTCAGGGTAAAGGAATCACCGGTTCAACTGGAGTGCAAAGTGACCCAGGTAATAGAAATGGGTAATGAGGGTGGTGCAGCCAACCTTATCATTTGCGAGGTACTCTGCATGCATATAGATGATAATGTGCTTGATGAGCAGGGCCGCATAGACCCCAATAAAATAGACCTTGTGGCCCGCATGGGTGCCGACTATTATTGCCGTGCCTCAGGGGCAGCGGTTTTTGAAGTGGCAAAACCTAATCTGAACCTCGGTGTGGGTGTAGATGCCCTACCCGAACAAATTAGGAATAGCCCTGTACTTACAGGCAATAACCTTGGCTCACTTGGAAATTGCACCACCATCCCTGTTATTACCCCATTGGTAGATGATAGCCGCCTGAATGACATTTTCAAAGACTATACCCATAATGAAGAAACAAAAGTGCAAGCCCTGCATACCTATGCCAAAGAACTTCTTGATGCCGGGAATGTAGATAAGGCCTGGCAGGTATTGCTTGCTTAGTTCTTTATTAGATTTTGGTTTATGATAGATTATTACTCAGAGCTATCATAAACCAAGTAAAGATAAAATCTACAATCTTGCCTGCGTTGTCACCCCTCTTTTTTGCCTGTCCACCGTGATGGAGAGAGGGGCAGGGGGTGAGGCCAATAATTAGCAATCAGTGAACCATTTTTAGTAACGCTCAGGGAAATAATATACAGGATTGGTGCGTTTAAAATGCAAACCTGCGGGTACTATGAACTTATTGGGAAATAAATATAAAATCTCTTTTGGACGCTTATTACTGGCGGCTATCCTTATATTTCTTCAGCCCCTAAATACCCTTGCCCAGTCGAACTACTATGTAGAAAATGAGCGGGAATTTTTTGGAGGAGTTATTGCAGGCACAAACCTAAGCCAGATAGAGGGGGATGGAATAGCCGGCTACAATAAGGTGGGTGCGAATGTAGGTGCTATTGTTTATGCCCGCCTCAAAGGCCCCTGGGCTGCAAGTATGGAGATACTCTATTCGCAAAAGGGCAGCCTGGCCAACTATTCCCAACAAATAGACTATACCCTCACCCTTACCCACTACAGCATCAACCTCAACTATGCCGAAATACCTGTTTTAATCAATGTGTTTGACAAGCATAAAAACCATGCTTCATTTGGCCTGTCTTATTCCAGACTAGTGGGTAGCACAGAGGGGATAACCACAATTCCCTACCATAATTTCAATTTTAATGCCTATCCATTCCAACAGAGCGATTTTAATATTGTAGCAGGTGCATGGGTGCACATCAAAAAGGGACTTTTTGTCAACCTCCGTTTCCAATACTCTCTGGTATCCATAAGGGAGATTGTGCCGCCCGAGTTTAATAATACTGACCAATACAATAATATGTGGGTAATAAGGCTCATGTACCTGTTTATGTAAATGGGTAAATACAATAAAATGTCAATTATCTCTTTGTATTTTATAAACCCGGAGGGTTGATATTATTTCTTATATGTCGGAATAATATCAGGCCTCCGGGCAATGTCATTAAGTTAAGGATTTTATGGATTTCCAAATTCATTTTGCTGCCCTTTCGTTTCGATGGGCGATGCCCATCGCTCTGAGATTTCGCCCTTACAGGGCTTCGATCGCCGTAAATTCACATTGGAATTAGTGCAAAATATATTTGTTTTAAACCAAAATGCTTAACTTAACGACATTGCCCTCCGGGGTTTATCATCATTTATTATCCTATTTCTACAATAATGTCAACCCTTCGGGTTTTGAAATTTCTGTATTTGACCTGGTTTATGTAAATGGTTACTGTGTTTTATTAAACCTGTCGCCCTTACTTTTGCCCCATGAATCACTTCCCGATAAAACTGCAACTGCGCATAGACTGGAGCGAGATGGACCTATTTGGCCATGTAAACAATGTAGCCTACTTCAAATACATACAGGCATCGAGGGTCAATTATTGGGAGAAAACCATGCTCACCAATATTTTCAGTGAAAACAAAACAGGCCCCATTCTCCTCTCTACCAATTGCCAGTTTATCATACCCTTGCATTATCCTGGTGATATAATAGTAGAATCAAGAATGGAATTCATCAAAAACACCAGCTTTGGTATCCACCACCGAATACTGAATCACCTGGGCGAGGTAGCTGCCGAAGGCCACGATATAATCGTGTTTTTCGATTTCAACAAAAACGAAAAAATGCGTGTACCTGACCAGTTCAGGAAGTTGGTAGCAGAACTGGAAGGGAGGGATTTTTAAGTTTTCCTAATCGCTAAGAGGCCACATCCTACACCCAAAATCATGATACTAGGCTGTTCAATATGCTAATAGTTGTATATAACAACTTGCTTTTACATAGAGAATAACAATCTTATCCGATAACAAATGAAATGACCAAGCCCGGTGGTTATAGATAAAAGCATGCAACGCCGGAAAAATGAATTTTATAATGTAAAATGCACCAGAACCCTGGTGCATTTTACATTATAAATATCGAATGAACAGGACTTCCAACTAATGCACGTACAAATCTTTTTGCAATGGCCCGCCAGGGGTAACAGCATATTGCTCAAAATCGGTAATACCAGCTGCTTTTAGTACGTCTTCGTCTAAAAACAGGTAACCGGTACATTCTTTTGATGACTGCTTGAGTATGTGGAAGGCACTATCGGCCAGTATTTCGGGTTTCCTGCTTTTTGATACCATGATATCGCCACCCAGCAGGTTTTTGACTGCCGATGTAGCTATGGTAGTAACCGGCCAAAGGGAATTGGCTGCAATATGGTATTTCTTAAATTCTGATGCCCAGCCCAGGGTCATCATACTCATGCTGTATTTGGTAATGGTATACCCCACTGCCGGTGCCAGCCAATTGGGGTCAAGGTCGATGGGTGGGGAGAGTGTAAGGATATGAGGATTCTCTGCTTTGCGCAAAAATGGCATACAATAGCGTGTTACCAAATAGGTTCCCCTCACATTTATATCATGCATCAGGTCGAAACGCTTGGTTTCCGTCATCTCGGTATTGGTAAGCGATATGGCCGATGCATTATTCACCAATATATCTATACCCCCAAACACCTGCACAGCCTGCTGCACAGCTGCTATTACCTGTTCCTCATCACGTATATCGCACTTTATTGCAAGGCCCCTGCCCCCGGCTTCATTCACCTTAAGTGCCACCGAATGTATGGTGCCACCCAGCCTTGGGTCTTCTTTTTCAGATTTAGCTACTATTACCACATTCGCACCTTCTTTGGCCAGCCTAAGGGCTATTGCCTCGCCTATTCCCCTACTTGCACCGGTAATAAATGCCGTTTTTCCTCTAAATAACATAATATGTTTTGATCTGGTTCAACAATACAGGACGCTCGGTAGATACTTATTTTACTAATAATTTCTGGTTCCAGTTGTCCTGCGAGGTATTAGCAGAAATAAAGTATATACCGGGTGGAGGGTTAAATTCCACCTGGTTTTCTGTATTTGTAGATAATATTAATTCCTTCACTTTTACACCAGCAGCATTAGTGATAACCACCGTGGCTAATTCATTCATTGCAGATGGGATATTGATATTAAACAAACCCTGGCAAGGATTTGGATATAGGGTAAGGCCATCATCTGTATTATCAATAGAATTGGCACCGAGGGTGATGCTCATAAACCTGATGCGGTTATTTCCCTGGTCGGCAAAACATACATTACCAAAGGCATTTACTGCCAGGCCATTAGGAAACATTAATTCGGCAGCTGTTGCAGGGCCACCATCACCAGAGAACCCACTTACACCCTTACCTGCTATTGTGCGTATCTTGCCACCAACATCTATTTTACGTATACGCATGTTGCCAAGGTCTGATATATATATTGCGCCAAAATGATCAACACAAATGGCTGATGGGTCATATAATTGTGCAGTGGTGGCAGCACGTCCATCGCCACTAAAACCGGGAGTACCTATACCACAAATGGTAGAGATATTGCCGGATGAGATGCTCACCTTCCTGATTACATAATTGTACATGTCTACAATGTATAGATTACCGAATAAGTCTACAGCCACATCCACAGGGTGGTTCATGGTTGCAGCAGTCGCAGCCCCGCCATCGCCCGAATAGCCGGCCACAGCACCTGTACCTGCCACAGTTGTTATCATACCCAGGGTATCTACCATCCTTATTACATGGTTGCCGGTATCAGCAATAAACACGGTTCCAAAGGTATCAACCACCACTCGGTTGGGGTGCGAAAGTTGCGCCAGGTCGGCAGAGGCACCATCGCCGCTAAAACCTGCGAAACCATTGCCTGCCAGGGTAGTGATCATATGGCCGGCCCCTGTATCTATTTTCCTGATCCTATTATTATTATGGTCGGCAATATAGATAAAGCCATGCTTATCTACAGCCACACCCGATGGACCCCATAGGCGGGCAGCGGTGGCAGGCCCAAAATCGCCGGCAAAGCCACCTAATCCGGTGCCAAATTCCCAGCCTGTGCCAGCTATAGTAGATATTTTACCATTGGTACTTACTTTTCTTACCACATTATTAAGGGCATCAGCAATGTACATATTGCCGGTATCGTCTATTGCCACACCTTGTGGCCAATGAAGGTTAGCAGTAAGTGCAGATGAACCGTTGCCATAATATCCGGGAGTGCCTTTGCCGGCAAGTGTTGTAATTGTCTGCGCATCTACCTTGCCAGATATAGCTAACAGGAAAAGGCAAGACAAAAAGAGTTGAGTAATTTTATGCATGGACACTCTGGTTTAAAAATCTATTTTGGTTGTAAATTAATCAATAAAGTTACTGAAAACATTTTTTTCCGACCTAAAATTCTTTAATCCATCATGTAGATGGCAATTATTGATTATTTGATAAACCTGTGGTTAATATTGGTATTGTTACTTTGGATTGTTTAATGACGGTTGCTAATCATTGTGAGGAATAAAAAATAATTTATGTCCGCTATCCGTATTGTTACTATTCTATATAAAATGACATCCCCCTTCCCCCTTCCCAGCGCACAAAGCCATGACACAAAGGGGGAATTGCAGCTTCAAGGTCATTAGGCTTTTCTACTTTATTTAGCTTTTGACAGTCCTGGGGAATTATAGATTACACTATACTCACTTATCCTACTTATCAATTGGTTAACCTAAACCATTTCTATGATTACCTTTATACCATGGGTTTGCTTTTTGCATTGGCATTAATTATTCAGATGGAATTATTGCTTTCTGTCTTTATCAGAGTATTTTTTCTGCCAAAGGCAAAGGCTCTACCTGTTGCCGACAGAAAGCCTGTGAGCATTGTAATATGCGCCAAAAACGAAGCAGCCAATCTTGCTCAAAACCTTTCCTTTATCCTGGGTCAAAATTACCTGAATGAGGAGGGAGTGGCTGATTTTGAGGTAATAGTGGTGAATGATGGGTCAACTGATGATACAATGCAGGTCTTAGAGGGCTTAGCCAAAAAACATCCAATACTAAAAATTGTAGACCTGTCACCAGATGAGGAGAGGATGTTTAAGGGTAAAAAGCACGCATTAGGCAAGGGTGTAAATGCAGCCCAAAATGAATGGCTGGTTTTTACCGATGCCGACTGCAAACCATCGGGCGAGAGCTGGCTGGAACTGATGGTGGCACCAATGGCCAGGGGCAAGGAAATAATACTAGGCTATGGGGGCTACAATACCACTCCGGGCCTATTGAATGCCTTTATACGATGGGAGACCATGCATACCTTTATGCTTTACAGCACAGCAGCCCAATCGGGCAGGCCCTATATGGCTGTGGGGCGTAATATGGCCTGCCTGAAATCGATATTTGTACAAGCGCAGGAATCGCCTATATGGAATGCAGTACCATCTGGCGATGATGACCTCCTGATAAGTGCAGCCGCCACTCAGGTAAATACCCAGGTGGTGAGCGATAAAGCAGCTTTTACCTATAGCGATGCCAAGGAAACCTGGGATGCCTGGGCTAATCAAAAACAAAGGCATCTATCTACAGGGAAATTTTATAAGCGGGGTATTAAAACTTACCTCACCCTCTATGCAGGTGGGCATGCCATGATATGGATATTTTTTGTGACCACTGCTATTGTTCATCCCACCACCTTACTATTTGGGGCCATGGGGCTGCGCTGCTTTTTGTATTGGGCTATATGGCTTAAAACTGCCTACAGGGTAAATGAAAAAAGTTTGTTTTATTTCTTTCCCCTATTCGATTTAGGATGGATGGTATATAACTTTGCATTCCTCCCTTACATAATCTGGAAAAACAAAAAACATTGGACATAATACTTAAATACTTCGCTGATTTTACTGATGCACAGCTCGACCAGTTCAGCCAATTGGAAGCACTATACAAAGACTGGAATGAGAAAATCAATCTCATCTCCCGCAAGGATATAGATGCCCTTTACGAAAAGCATGTACTCCATAGCCTGGCTATAGCGGTATTATGCCCATTTGATAATGGGGCACAGATAGTAGATATTGGCACAGGTGGTGGTTTTCCGGGTATCCCATTGGCCATATTTTTTCCTGAGGTACAGTTTCACCTGGTGGATAGTATAGGCAAAAAGATAAAGGTGGTGGATGATGTGGCTGAAAAAATAGGCCTGAAAAATGTGACCACCCAGCATGGCCGTGCCGAGGAAATAAAGGGCAGGAAATTTGACTATGCAGTGAGCCGTGCAGTTGCCCCCTTGGGCGACCTATGGAG
>CANGSR010000126.1 GCA_947456055.1 Chitinophagaceae bacterium | reverse complement strand
GTACACATCGTTATTAATAGCGGCATTAGCATTAGGGCTACGTGCTCCGGCAGGTGTTATGATTGTAGGAATGGCGTTCTGGTAAACCTTATCCAGATTATATAAATTAGTAGTTGCGGCTGTAAGTGTTGACCCCATTAGTTCTGCATCACCCATATGGTCGCCTGCCCCATCAGATATACATGCAGTAAAAGTAGCATTGATACGCCATGGACCCAGGGTATTTGGTTTGGTATAGTTGATTACTTTATTTACAAGTGAGTTTGCATCAGCTTCAGTCCTGGCTGGGAAGCGTCCTACACCAATATCCAAAACGTTTGTGCGGGAGTTATCTTCGATGTATTCATTATCGTCAAGGAAGCCAAAGAAATCATCGGTAGAAAATGCATCAAGGTCATTGGTGGAAACAGCAGATTCAAAAACCGGTACGAAATTGCTGTTATTTGTCACCCTGTTTTTATAGTCATAAGATGCACCACCAAACAGTAACAGGTACTTAGGCATATCGGCAGCAGAGGAAGCCCTTTTATAAAACATCCTGGCAAAGTCACGAATAGCACTCAGGTCCTGGGCCCCGGATGCAAATTCATTATAAACCTGGGTAGTTGTGGCAACTTCCACCCTCATGTAATCGTGTGCACGATGATATGAGGCAAGTGATTCAGCCTGCTTAAGGAATGATGGGTGGGTAACAATAATTAAATCCGTCTGAGGTTTGCCATGCAGGTTTTGGTTTTCAACAGTACCTGAATATTTAGGAGTATTAACGTTGGTATTATTCATGGCCACAAATTCATGCAATATTGAGGCTTCCTGGGTGAATGTATAGGTAGTGCCGTTAAGGGTTCCGTTCATAAGCACAGGCCTCTGTGGGTTAGTTATATCCCACACCACAGTGTTTCCATTTGCCCCTTCAAGGTTATAGGTGGCAATTTTGCCAGCACCTACGCTATTCCAATCCCTAAAACTCATTTGGTCATCAGTTAATACAAGACGGCGTCTTACATTTAATTCTATGTAATCCAAATATCCGCTTGCAGCTGAATTATAGGGTTGGTAAACAATTTGCAAACTGATATTACTTGTAGGATTACAAGCCCCATTGCCAGAAACTGAAGTCAAAGACATTACAACATCGGCAAGAGTAGGCAGGGTAGGCGTAAGCGTAGTGGTACCTATAGCTTCACCATTCATATTTACATAATAAAAACTGCTGCCTGCACCGGTTCCGCCAAATTGGACTATTACATGGGCGCATGAAGTGGTAGGGCCGGTATTGAAATTAAATGTCTGCGTTGTATTGCCCAATGCTTCAATAAATTGTTCGCCATACCATTGTTTACCAAGTCCTGGGGGATTTAATAAATCCAAATCGTGGACATCATAATAATTGAAATCGTTAACATTTACATTGCCTGTCCCAAGGCTAGATTGGGGATCAATATGGATGGGTGATGAGCCCTGGTTGAATGTAATAAAATAGTAAGCAGTATCGGAATAAAGATTATTGAAGTGATTGAATCTTTTGTTAGTGCTATCTTTTGTCCACCCGGTAGGACCTACTGCGTAAAAAAGCGCATATTCTCCATTATCGAATGAATTATCGGAATTGGCACTAACCTGAATAGCATTTTCAATCAGGTCATTGGCCCTGGGTATGGTTAAATCTTCAGAAAGCATATTGCCTCCATTTCCGAAAATGCGGATGTCAGCTGGATTTATATTAGCTGGATTCAGACCCATGCTTTTGATAAAGTTATAATCAATTTTACATAAGCCTGTTTTTGTTACACCTATCTTATACCATGTGCCAGTATTCAAAACGGAATTGATTGGGTCGGTAGCGGTACGTGCCGCAGAGTTTGCTGGGGCGCTGGTTTCGGTGATGTTCAGGGTAAAGCTACTCACCCTGTTGGTTTTATTATCTGTACCAATATTATAGGCCGGAATTCTTACCAATAAAAATGGTCTTTTACGATCCATCCCGATTGAAGCGATAAAATTATTTGGGTCGCCAGGTTTAGCATCCTTAGGCAGGGTGCTGGTTATAAAAGTTATACCTGATATTTCTACTTTTGGCATAGCAAATTCACTAAGCCATATTTGTTTAGAAACGTATCCTTTAGAAATGCTGGCATCATCTACCTGGTAATTTGTAATGGTACCATAGGAATTGCCAAATGCAATAAGGCTTATCGTTAAAAGCAGAAAAACACTTAATTTTCTCATATTGGTTTAAGAATTTATTAATGTTATAAGGGGTATATTATTTCAAAATTACGGATAAAAACAATTAAAAGATCACATACGAGGGATAGAAAACGCCTATACAATGTTAAGAAGCAAATTTATTACTATTAATTAATGATGGCCGGGTGTAAAAGACCCTATATTATCTCTTTGTTATTTCGGCATAGAATTTTAGTTTCAATTTGGTTTAGTGATATTTTTACTAATATATCTCCTCGTTTTAAAAGTTTCCCACCTTATTAGCTAATAAAGTTGCTCAAAATTATAGGCATAGCTATTAATAATAGACAAATAAAAACAACTGCAATTCGTATGCCATGTTTTTGTTTTGGTTCCAAAGAAATAGTATAGCTTTGTAGTGTTAATGTGCTGGTAAAAAAGTGTTGTATAGGTTAAGAAACGCATTTTTTTAACAGTTATTATATTCGCAAAATAATAAAATGGCAAGTTTTTTTTGGCTTAAGGGGCAGAAAGCTTGACAATTTCAAAAAGTTGCGGTAACATTGTAACGACTTTTAAAAACTTACCTAAACATTAGTGTAAATATTTTGGTTTTATTATGAAAAGACAATTCATTGGTATTGGCTTGCTGTGTGTAGGAGCAGCTATTTTTCTCACATCGTGTTCTTCGGGTTCTCACAAGAGGGGCAAGGGTGATATGGTTTCTCAGGTAACTGGCTGGCCTTTGAATGACAAGCGTTATGGTGGTTATGAAGTTACTAATTATGCTGGCCAACAGACACCAATAGGTATGACATTCGTTCAGGGTGGCCGTTTTACAATGGGTGCCGTGGACGATGAAATGGTAACCATGGAAAATAATAACCATAGGCGCACAGTTACAGTTTCATCCTTTTATATGGATGTTACTGAAATTAGCAACGTAAGTTACCGTGAGTATACATATTGGATGGGTCGTTCGTATGGTAATGACTATCAGGATCTTGTTCGTGCATCATTACCAGACTCCACAGTTTGGCGTAGTGCATTAGCTTACAATGAGCCATATGTAACCAACTATTTCAGAATGCCGGCATACAATAATTACCCTGTAGTAGGTGTAAACTGGTACCAGGCTACTGATTTTTGCCAATGGCGTACGGACCGTGTAAATGAGTTCTTATTAATCCAGGCTGGTGCAATGAGGCCGAATGCTACACAGTCGAACGAAGACGTATTTACTACTAAATCATACCTTGCTGACCAGTACGAAGGTACTGCCGGGCCTAATATGAGAAGAGACCTTGACCCAAATGGTGCTGGTCGTCGTAAATCAAAATATGAAGATGGAGTATTCTTACCTGATTACCGCCTTCCTACAGAGGCTGAGTGGGAATATGCAGCATTCGGTGATATAGGCAATAACCCAAGTCCTGAAAACAAACGCCGTCGTGGTGAGGAAGTTACTACAGACCGTAACTCACTACCATGGGGTCCTAAAAATACTACCCGTTATGGTTTACACAACCAATACCAGGGTGAATTTGAAGGTAACTTCAGGCGTGGAAAAGGTGATATGATGGGTGTTGCCGGTGGTTTAAATGATAATGCAGATGGTCCTACACTTGTAAAATCATTCTTACCAAATGCCTTCCATTTGTATAACATGGCTGGTAATGTTAATGAGTGGGTTATGGATACTTACCGTCCTGGTTCTCATGACGAAGTTGATGATTATCGTTCATTCCGTGGTAATAAGTATACAAAACCAATGTATCAGGATGATGGTACATTAGAGGAAAAGGATACAATTGGTCACTTGCCTTACACTTATGTTACACCACAGGAAGTACAAACAAATGGCCGTTATGAAACACGTAGTGGTGATTTGAACAACTTCAGGGATGGTGATAGTCTTTCCCAGTTCGTTTACCAATATGGTGTTAACACACTGATTAATGATTCTACAAAGGTTTATAAAGGTGGTGGATGGAATGACCGTGCTTATTGGTTGTCTCCAGGTACACGTCGTTATATCCAGGGTAATTTATCTCGTTCTGACATAGGATTCCGTTGTGTAATGGACCGTATCGGTAGCCCAGATGGTGATAACTCACCAGGTGGAAATAACTTCGGTGCAGAGAAAAGGCACAAAAGATAATCTCTAAAAATTATAAAATTTCATGAACCCCTTTCTTAATGGAAGGGGTTCTTTATTTTTACCCACAAATTATTCGCATGGAAATTAGCCAACTCTATAAAATTTACCAGACAAACCCTTTTATACAAACTGATACACGCAAATTGGTACCTGGTGGCCTCTTCTTTGCCCTGTCTGGTGCTAATTTTGATGGGAATCAATTTGCTGCGCAGGCATTAGATAAAGGAGTAGCATATGCCATAGTTGATAATGCCGACTATGCGGTAAATGAACGATGCATATTGGTGGCAGATGTGCTGGTTACTTTGCAGGAATTGGCTAATTACCACAGGAGGCAGTTTGAAATACCATTTATAGCCATTACAGGTTCAAATGGAAAGACAACCACCAAGGAGCTTATAGCGGCTGTGCTCCAAACCAAATATAAAACCTATGCAACTGAGGGTAATTTAAATAATCATATCGGGGTGCCTCTTACCCTATTAAAGATAAAACCTGGTGCGGAGATCGCCATTATTGAGATGGGGGCAAATCACCAAAAGGAAATCGAGGGATACTGTGCTATTGCCATGCCTACGCATGGATTGATCACCAATTGCGGTAAAGCCCATATTGAAGGCTTTGGCGGTATAGAAGGTGTTAGGAAGGGTAAGGGTGAGCTTTTTGATTATTTAAGATCTACCGGTGGCAGTATTTTCAGGAATGCAGACCTGGAGTACCTAGCGCCTATGGCCATAGGTATTAACACGCAGGTGACCTACGGAAGTGCCAATGCAGAATATATTGGTAAGCAAATGATGAATGGGGTTTTCCTGAACGTAGCAGTAATGACTAATCATTCAGAGGCCCTAATAGAGAGCCATTTGGTGGGCGAATACAATTTCCCAAATGTGATGGCTGCTGTGGCCGTAGGCAGGCATTTTGGCGTTTCTATTGATGATATTAAACTGGCTATTGCCACATATAATCCCGACAACAGCAGGTCGCAATGGATGCAGATAGGTAATAACCAGGTAATACTTGATGCCTACAATGCTAACCCTACAAGTATGAAAGCGGCAATACAAAACTTTGCAACATTAAATCTGCCTACTAAATTATTATGGATTGGTGGAATGAAGGAAATGGGGAGTGAGGAAATGAATGAGCATAGGGAATTAGTGGAATTAATTGCCAACTATAAATGGGATAATGTGATATTGGTAGGGAAGGAATTTGCCGGTTTGGCTGGTCAATACCAGTGGTTCAGTACATCTGCCGAAGCTGCTGCAATAGTGAAAAACAATCCACCACGAAACAGTGCAATATTAATAAAGGGGAGCAGGGGGAGTAAGATGGAATTGATGCTTGATGGGCTGAATTAGTGATGGGTTATTCAGCTTCTTCTTTTGCTATCACTTTGTCAATTTTTCCAGATAATTGATTCAATTCGTTTAGTAACAAGGGATTTGCAAAAGATTCTATTGCACTATCTGCTGCATAGGTAAGCAGGGTCATTGCCATGAAATCCTGGTCGTCTTTGCCGCTATAATGGCGTTTCATTTCATTCACTTTCTCATCAGCAAGTTTTACTGCCTTGCGCACTACAGATTCTTCTTCGGGCTTAATACGAAGGCGATAACTACGACCGGATAACCAAACATTTACGGTAATTGTTTCTTCTGGCATAATCTGTAGATTGATGGTTTGAATTAATTAGTTTCTTGTTGATTTGTCGCCCCTTCTAATGCTTCAGTAGCAACTAGTGATTTATGTATAAAGCTCTTTTGGAAAAATACCAGAGTCAGGACACCTACAGAAATAGCTGCGTCAGCAATATTGAACACGGGTTCGAAAAATATGAAATTTTTGCCACCCAGCCAAGGTATCCAACCAGGTAAATGGGTATCAACCAAGGGGAAATAAAGCATGTCAACCACCTTGCCTTGTAGGAATTTGCCATATCCACCTCCGAAATGGGTAAGATGAGCTAATGAACTGCGGTTCTGGTTCTGCAACATATTATGCAGGCTATCATATTGGCCTGAAAAGCAAGAATAAGGACTGTCTGTAAATATCAGGCCATAAAACATACTGTCAATAAGGTTGCCCATAGCGCCTGCAAGGATTAATGAACCACATATAACGGCACCCTTTGCATAACCTTTATCAATAATGCGCTTCAAAAGATAGAAACCGAAAACAACTGCAATCAACCTGAAAGTAGATAATAGGATTTTGCCTATTACTGATTCACTTAGTTTCATGCCATAAGCCATGCCTTCATTCTCAATAAAATGCATCCTGAACCAACCGCCCATGATTTTTACATCATCGCCATTGGTAAAGTGGGTTTTGGTATAAAATTTAAGCACCTGGTCGGCGATTATAATCAAAAAGACAATTAATAATGCATTACGGTACTTCAATTGGCTATGTTTTAAATTTTGATGGAGATTTGCCACCAAATAGTTAGTACTATATTATCAGGGTTTCAATAAGGCAAATATACTATTCTGCCCCATAAACTTCAGTAAGAAATATTCCCTTGTCATTAAAATAACAATTTCTTTTCGCTCAAAATAAATGGTACTGTGTTGAATAATAGTAAACTACCAATTTTTCTATTGTGCAGATGCTGTTGTAAATAGTGTTTGCAATAGGGTTTGGCCTACTGCCTTGAGTGTTGTTTTATCTATTATATTCATTATATCTCCATGGGTGTGCCAATGGGCTGCAAAAGGATGTTCCATATCAGGTTGTAAGTTGATGATATCAACGGTTTTTATGCCACTTATTTCATTTACAGGCACATGGTCATCGGTAATGTCTACACTGGCAACATTTGGGAACATGGATGAATAACCGGCATCTGCCGCAGCTTTCCATACTTGCTGCTGCACATCGCTGGCATATTTTGCTGAGAAGCCTTCCATAGGGAACTGGGCACCCCTTGCACCTACCATATCAAGCAGGATGCCGTATTGGGCTTTATAATTAGCTACATGTGGATGGCGTGCCCAGTATTGGGTGCCCAGGCAGTAGGAGTTCTCGCCCCACTGGCTACGGCCATAATCTTCTACATCAGTAAACAGGATGTCTACACCTAATTCATTAGGTAATTTATGGGCTTTTAGTTGGCGTGCCAATTCTAATAGGACGCCTACACCACTACCAGCATCATCTGCCGCAAGAATTGGCTTATCCTTATCTTTTGTATCCTGGTCGGCCCAAGGACGGCTATCCCAATGGGTAAGCAACAACACCCTTTTGGCAGCATGGGGATTGATTACCCCTATAAGATTTATGCACGGTAGGGATTTGCCATCACCACCCACTACATTTACCGACTGCCTGTAAACTGTATCGCAATAGTTTTTTAACCTGTCATGCATCCAATCTGCACAGGCCTTTTGAGCAGGAGAACCTGGGGTACGGGGGCCAAATGCAACTTGTTTACCTACAAAATCATAAGCACTGTCGGCCTCAAATGATGGTATGGCAATCTTGGGTGCATTATTTGTGGGTTGTTCTTGTTTAGAGCCAGCATCTCCACCTGCTTGTTTATTCTCAGAAGATTCATTTTTGCATCCAGTGCCCAGGCTAACCAGTGCCCATGTGCAAAGGGCTACAGAAAAATGTTTATATGGTTTCACAGTAAAATTATTTTTTATAAAAATGCCTTGTTTCACAACAAGGCATTTGAGTTTTTTATTTATACATTACTATTTAAGGGACAAGCGGTGCAGTAGCCGATTGTAAGATATGTTGGTCTGTACCATTAGTACTACTTACGAAAGCTACAACACGGCAATGTTTAGGAACAATAGCAGGTACAACAGCGGCAGGTGTATACGTATATGTACGCATATCAGCCTGGCCGGCAATTTTGGTTGTCAATGCAGGTAATATAGGGTCACCGGCAGGGATATTTGTGACCATAGCACGGAACACATCTAAAAACAGATAAGTTTCATCAATGTGAATGCCATCAGACTGCTTATCCACCATACTGTCTTCTACAATTACAACTGATAAATTTTGCGTAAAAGTATTGGGGTAGAGATAAACTATAGTGGCCTTAATAGTGGCCTTATTAGCTGCAGCATCCCAATAACTGGTAACTTTAAGATTTACACTGTCAACTACAGGTAATCTACTTGAAATAACACCAGGCCATGTAGTATAATCAATGGCCAGGCTACCTGATGAATTAGGCACCCTATCAATGCCACCATGTGGTAAATCTGATACTCCATTATAGTATTGGGCATCTATCCTACGTGCAGCTACAGTATCCCTGAAATCATGTAAGGATCCTGCAATTGGGTCGGATTGTGAGGATATATCGTAATAGTATGTGATGATATTTACATGTCCATTACTAGCTGCTGCAGCACTTTCTGCAGAGGCATGAGCTGACGGGCAGTTGGAGCAATGCTGGCCGCTAAAGTCTTCAACCAAAACATTATGAGCCTGTGCAACTGGTACAGGAGATACTGTATAGGGCGAATCAGTAGCTGTAGCAGTACTTAAATTTACATTAGGACCAATTTCCTTACACCCATTAGAAGTAATAAACAGAATGGCTGCTGCAGAGCATGCTAATAATATTTTTTTCATAAACAATAATCTGTTGCGAATTTACGGTATAATTGTATAAAATGAATATCCCCGGTTCTTTTTTTAGGAAGCGATTTATGCGATAACCGGCCAGTTTGGCTTAATTGAATTAACTTTAGGGGCTAATTAAAATTTTATGGAAGAGAATAAGAGGCAAAAACAAGTTGGAAAGCTTGTTATGGAAGAATTGAGCGACATCTTTCAACGTGAGGGAATGAATATTGTGGAGGGTGGAATGGTATCTATTTTAAAAGTGATGATTACCCCTGATTTGCTTGAGGCGAGGGTCTACCTTAGTTTTTTCCAGGTAAAGGACCACCAGGGATTATTGCATAAGATTAAAGAACGTACCTGGGAATGGCGTAAATTATTAGGACAAAGGGTTAAAAATCAATTGCGAAGGGTGCCAGAACTTACTTTTTATGTAGATGATACAGTGGACCATATTTTTAAGATGGACCAAATTTTCAAGCAAATAAGTGAGGAGCGTAAGGCAATTGAAGCATCTGGTACGGCCAGTGAAGAGGGAAGCAATTAATAGTCTATTGGCAAAATATTAAAACCTAAACCAGGCTGAAACAGGTAGCTGCCCAATGGAATTTACACTGATATGGCAAATAGCAAAAAGGTACCTGCGGGGCAAGCGGACTGCGAATGCTGTGCCAGTATTGTCTCGAATCAGTATGGTGGCAATAGCAGTAGTGAGTTGTGCCATGATTGTGGTATTCAGTATTTTTAATGGGCTGGAAACAATGGCCAAGGGGCTGTTTAATTCCTTCTATCCGGAAATAAAAATTACGACTGTTAGGGGTAAGTTTTTCCCTTTTGACAATGGTAAGTTGAAAGCTATAAGCCAGATAAAGGGGGTGAAGCATGTGACGGGTGTGGTGGAGGATAATGTTTTTGTGATTCATCATGAGCAACAAAAAGTGATTACTCTTAAAGGGATTACCAATGACTATTTCCTGGTGAATAATATGAGGGATTCCATCTCCGGCCAAGATACAGTATCAGACGGGGAGGTACATACCGCTATTGTTGGTCAAAATATAATGAATGAACTAGGTGCAGATACACATTCTTTGAGCTATCTAATGTTGTATTACCCTAATCCCGCTGTTACAAACCCAGGTGCAGATTTACTATCGGCATTCCAATCTTTGAGGTTGCATCCTGCGGGCTATTTTCATATATCAGATGAGTTTGATAATATTTATATACTGGCTCCTATAAGTCTTGTACAGGGGCTTTTCAAAGAAGAGGGTAAATATTCATCAATAGAACTAAGTGGCGAGGCGGGGCAAATCCAGGAAATTAAGCAACAAATAAAGTCAATGCTGGGGTCAGTGTTTAAGGTAGAGACAAGGTATGAGCAGAACAAGACAGTATATATGGCCATGAGTGGTGAGAAATGGGCCATTTATGCTATACTTTTTTTGGTGTTGCTCATAGCATCATTTAATATGGTGGGTGCTTTGTCTATGTTGGTATTAGAGAAGCAAAAGGACATTGCCATTCTAAAAGCTATGGGAGCCCAAATGGGAACAATCCAAAAAATATTTTTGATGGAGGGAGTAATGTGGTCATTGGTAGGCGGGGGGACGGGTATAACCCTTGCGGCAATAATTTGCCTTGCCCAGCAGAAATTGGGATTGCTAAAGATGGGTGGTTCATTTTTAGCTGATGCCTACCCTGTAGAGTTGCAATGGCATGATTTTATTTTGGTTTTAGGAACCATACTTACTGTTGGCCTTTTGGCGGCCTGGTATCCATCTGTTAGGGCTACAAAGCCTGTTGATGTGACTTTGAAGAGTACATAATTTTCCAGACTTAATCATAAATAGAAAGGTCTGGCAAGTTTAACTCTGCCAAACCTTTCTATTTTTTAAACAATATTTACACAAGCGGCCTAAACAATTCCTTGTCAACATACCATTGATAACCCTGAAGGGTAATATTATTCCTCTTCCAGGTAGCAGGGGTGACATTATAGCCTTTTAGAAAAGCCTGGTAGGCATCAGTTTCCTTATGTTTTCTCAGCCATGCCCAGGAAAATTCATCCTCAGCAGAAAAAATAATGATGATATTTACCTTACCTGCCATTCCGAAAAACCTAAGCCTGTCACGGCAATAAGAATAAGAAGTTGTCGGATCTTTTACATAAGCATGAATTAAAACCCTGTCAATATAGGGCAATATGCCTTTGGCTTGGACATCGGTGGGCGAACCTACATAGGTTTCGCATTTTACCCCGTCTGCTTTAGCAAGGTTATGCACCAGTTTCATCTGGGATATGAAAAATTTGTAGGCATCATCAGTAGTACATTGTAATCCTAATGGCTTCAGGTAATCCTCATAATAATAATCCATTATAGGGGTCATATTCCAAAATTCAAATTCTACATTGTAGGCATCGAAAGCCTCTGTAGGGTTTTTGCGAACATGGTTGTACTTGCTTACTACATTATTAAAGAAGTCGGCATTTTCTGCTACAGCCGTTATGTGGGGTATTTTGTACTTTGTACGAGCCTTACTAATGAAATGGGCTAATTGGTTGGTAGTTTCAATGGTAATATCACCCTTGTGCAACACTTTCTGAATATTGTATAGTGAAAGAGTTGTAAACCCATTTTTAGCTGCATTGCTTAACAGGTGATTTTCTGATTCCTCATTACCCAGGAAATCATTCCATGAGGCTACGTAAAGACCTTTGTAATTCAATGGCATAGATTAAAGTTTTGTTTATCAAATCTAATAATAATGCAGTTGCCCACAAAGAATTATTCTGTTAATAAAGCCTGAATTATGGGTATTAACAAATTGAAAGGATGTCGTTTAGTGCTTGTTGATATACTTGAATAAATATTATGTATTAAATGTTGATGGATTATATTCAGTAAGGACTATCATTAGTCTTGTATGGATACTAATCCATTTCGTTATAATCAATCACGATGACTAGGGTAAATAGCCTCTAGTCTAATACCGCAAGCCCTTGGATTTTAGTCTTGAATAAAGGAAAATCGCAATGGTCATTAGACGACTTTATTTG
>CANGSR010000125.1 GCA_947456055.1 Chitinophagaceae bacterium | reverse complement strand
GCTGATAATTTGAAAAATACAGACCGGTAGTCCCTCTGGGACATATAGCCTTTTCTTTGTAATTTAACTACAAACCTGTTGTCCCGGTGGGACAATGCCCCATTTTCTGAAAAAAAATATTTTGCGATATGGGGCAATGGTATCGGTATAAGTGATTGATTGTTAATTATATGTGTTTATTCGTAATTTCCCATCATTGCCCCAATGTTACCCCAAATTTTTATCAGGAACTTTGATTAAGCTGATAATTTGAAAAATACAGACCGGTAGTCCCTCTGGGACATATAGCCTTTTCTTTGTAATTTAACTGCAAACCTGTTGTCCCGCTGGGACAATGCCCCATTTTCTGAAAAAAAATATTTTGGGATATGGGGCAATGGTATCGTATAAGTGATTGATTGTTAATTATATGTGTTTGTTCGTAATTTCCCATCATTGCCCCAATGTTGCCCTTATGGTACTGGTTGAAGTTCGCTTCGTCCTGTTATGTTAAAGCGCCCTTCATTGCACAAGTAGACGAACGACACAAAGCGTATTTAGCTGCCCTCTGGATACTTGCTATATTTTGCATACCAACCTTCATCAGAATAGGCTTCGCCATGTATCCCATCGCTAAGCTCTACAATATTTTGGCCATCAACCATGATTTGAATATCATTTTCAAAGTCAGCCTTCTCCTGTAAAGCAAATAAAAAGTCGTGTATAGCTGAGTCTATACAGATAGTAACTGTCTTTTTTACCAATTCCTTTTGGTTTTCTGATAATTCATAAAGGTCTGCTTGTAAATTGAGCAATGCTGGTGCTTTATACTCATCTATCAAAAGCCCTTCAGCTTTTCTAATTCCTTTGTCTCGTAAATGCTCAACAAGGAATTTCCCGAACTTGTCAAGTTGATTTTCTGTATCCATTTGTGTCAAAAAAAATAAATAATTAAATAGTAATTCCACAAGCAATAATATACTAAAGCTCTTGAAGATATTATTAAATGTTGTTATTATTTCTTCACACCCCTCCTAAACACCAATCCGCTTATCAGAGAAAATAGGATGCCTATCGGGAATATTTCAGAATAGGTAGCCATAATAAAATACCAGGGCTTCTTGTAGTTAACCTGCTGTTCGGCTAACTCACTAAGTTTGATTTGCATTTTATCAGCACTCATACCCGATGCTTTGACTTGTTCTACCATCCTTGCTGAGTATTTATCCATAAAGTCTGGAAAGAAAAAATGAAACTCTACTGACCATGTGATTACGTATATGGTTGAGGCAATAAAAGATATGCCTAATCCCACCAAAAAGCCCTGGCCAAATGTAATTACACCATCATTATGCTTATCCCTGAATGATTTAGTGGCAGGAAACAATAATGAAAATGCCAGGAACATAGACGTAAAACCAACAATTTCACTTGCGCTCGACTGTGGGTATTTATTAAACAAGTATGCGGAGACGCCCATCATAGTGGCTACAAATACCCCAGATAATAGACCATAGTTAATAACTGTCTTTTTCATATAAATGATGTTTGGGGCGTAAAGATGAGGATTATTTCAGATAAATTAGTCTTATTTTGGCTGATTTATTATTAAGTAACGATGATTAAATAAAGTACACCATCTGACTTGCTTTTTTCCTTTTCTGCGGCGTTACAAAAGTCCTTAAATAGGCTCTATTTTCAAATAAAGTTACAACATGTTATCACTATGTATTTGCCAAATCTCGATTTGCGCTGCTCCGATGGAGCAGTTGTCGCTTCTTGTGTTTTTTCTACAAAGCCATTGGCACCTACGGCGTCAACGAATCTAAATATGTATTACCTGCAAAGCAGTTTATTTTCGTTAATCGAAAATTTATAGTTTACTATTAGCGGATTTTGTGCCTTGCATAAAAGAAAAATATCTTCGCCATATGGTATACTTTATTTAATCAACGTTCCTAAGCTAACCTGCCAATTGTAGATTCAACAATTTCTTTATCATCACTATCTGCCCCATGTGGTAGTGAGTATGCTCTATTATACCCATGATGTTCCTATAGTAATTACCGTATTTTTCCTCACCAAAAGTTTCCCAAAATAAACTTTCCGGCAATTCTTCCACCATCGCTGCAAATTGCTCAACCTCTGTCCAATGTTTATCCAGTAAGTTTTGCCAGTCAGCTTCTGATTCTATAGGTGGGTGGTTAAAGCTTAGTTTATCGCTACCCACCAGCGGTTTGCCTTCCAGCACCTCCGTTGCTACCCCATAATAGTAGTTGATATGAAATACCAATACGGCAATAGTATTAAAATCATGAACTTTGGTAGTTGCTTGTTCCCAGGTTACAAAAGTCAGAATATCTTTTAAGTTTACCCAGGTCCAGTTAACACCAAAATTTACCTCCCTGATGTGTTTTGCTAATTGTTTTGATAGGCTCATATAAATTTGGTGTTTTATTTAATTCAATTGATATTGTGTTTCAATAACATCGACTTGCATTGCTGCCATTGACGAGTGTGTTTTTTAAGTGAATTTAGATTGCCAATCGGTGGCCTCACCCCGACCCTATGATATTGATAAGTATTGCTTTTTTGTACTTGCTGCAAAAAATAGAATAGCCAATCGGAGGCCTCACCCCAGCCCTCTCCTAGGGAGAGGGTGTCACATCCTGATATTTCTGACAGTAATTTTTGTAGTTGTGGCGTCCTATTCAAAGAGCTTTTGTGCAACAAATTTGTTACTCCGAGGGAGCAACAAAGCCTAATTTGAAAATTGTTTCTACAAAGCCTTTAGCACCTACGGAGCCAAAGCTATTTAAATAAACTTAAAATGAATAGCAGGTTATTTTGTTGTGGCGAAATTTCGTAGAAACTATCCCCAGAATTTCCACCACTTTTTCTTAAACTCACCTTCATAAGCTACATCCAGTGCTGGAGCTGGTTCATTTACATCTATCACTTTTGGTTCGTAGTTGCGCTCTTTTTCAGGTTGTTTTGGTAGTGGCTTATCATAAGTCCACAACTTATAGGTATTACCTATTGGCTCACCATTATCATCCATAGCCCATGGTAAATCCAGCTTATTCATAAAATCCAGGAATTGCCAGTCTTCGGTTTTGAATAAGTCATCCTCATATGCTTTTTCTCCGTTCTTTTCCAGGTCCCACCTTATGAGGTATTTAGCTATTTTCGCTGGATTCAAGCCCGGAATATGGCTGGCAATTTTATCTGCATTTCCTTTCCAGCTATCTATGTCTTCCTCACTCAGGTTTTCATCCCAATAATCGGGAATAGGATTAAACTGGTCAACCAATATTCCATTATTGTAGAACAAATACATCCATAGGTCACCATCATGCACATGTATTACAAAAACAGGTGCGTTTAGTTCTCGTGAAATAAACTCTGATGATCGGTCCTCCTCAATATATCCATAAGGGTAACAGATGGTAGTATTACTGCCATTATAATTGATAGTGCATAAATTGGGGTTTTCTTTCCCGATATAGCCCAACTGCAACCCACCACCATTCATTTCGGCATACCGGGTCAAACTTTCCTCAACCTCACTTCCCGACTTCCCAATGATACACGACAATGTTACGAATAACCCCATAGAATCAATACTTTAAGAATATAGTTGTTGGTTCCAAAGTTAGAAAGTATAACCACACATAAAACCCCAATAATTAAAATGTGGAAAAAGGGTTCAAATATGTGCTTAACGTAAATGGATTTAGCAATCATTGCATCGGGTTATGTTGTTCGGATGAACCCTCGCTTTTATAATATATAGCCATTAAAGTTCAATATTGAGCCTAAACCCAATATGCTTGTAGAGGCAAATCCCCTTATGTGGGTGGGCTTTGTATGGTAGGGAATGAGAGTGCTTTGGAAGTAATGCTAATTTATAACTGGGTTACCACCTAAGCTTCACTCAATATCTTTTCCTCAATATGCACCGATTCATGTGCATTTATCTTATCTAGTTCCAGCAAAGTATAAGCAGCATCTGGCGAGCGTTCAAACATAGGCAGGAATTTTGCACCATAAATCATCTGCTTATAGGTATAGGAAGTACGCTGCTGTACAATATTCGAAAAATGATCGTCGAATGCCTTAATTATGACAATGACTTCCATTTTAGTTTCATCAATTTCTGCTTTCGATAGATTGTACAACGGGCTATCCTCATTAATAGCATGAACTATTGTCCAGCTAAGCGCAAGTGAATTGATTTTAGATAACTCTAGTGGCAACTGGTAAAACTTAGTTACATTTTTATTATGCTCCTTCGTATGTATAGCAAGATTAATCTGTGCATCTACATCAGTAAGGTGATTGTTCTTATAAGTGGCAACCCTAAGCATTAGTGCTTTACCATCCTTAAAAGGTGCAATAATGAAATTTGGACTAAACAAAAGATAGGCTCTTGGCCTAGAAAATCGTCCATAGATAAGTCCGGTTACCAGGGCGAACGATAATATACCCATCAATGACTCGGTTGATGCAATAAAATTGGTCATAATTCCAGATGGCGAAACCCGGCCATAGCCCACAGTTGTCAAAGTTTGTGAACTAAAGAAAAAGGCCTCCATGAATTTTTCTGTAAACGTGGTTGCACCATCAGCTCCTACCAGATGGTCAACACCAGTAAATAAATAGAGTACTGCAAAAAATATATTTATTGAAGTGTAGAAGGTGAAAATGATCATGAAAAACTTAGCCCTCTTCATACGCAATAGGGTATGATAAATGCTTATGCGCTCCCAAATAGGAATGCCTACCTTCCTTAAGTTGGTGGAGCCATCTGAATTTACTAATCTTCCTCCCTCCACACCACTATTAGGCCCGAACCCCGTATTATTTATATCACGCAACCTCTGTTTGTGATGACTCCCTGCCATATTTCCTTTCTTTTATTAATTCTACTCCCACACTTAGTCCAATGATGACTACCATTAGGGATAATCCCAAAATTAAGGGAATCTTTCCATCAAAATAATGACTGGTTATATAATGAATAGCTATAAATAAAGTTCCAAAAACAATAAGTTTTGTAACCCAGTTGGCCCAGGGTATCATTTGCCAAGCTTTCACGCCCAATAATTTCGCCGAATAAACCAGATAAAAACTTGCTTGTATATAGGTGCTAATTACAAAACTCAGGGCTACTCCTGGTAGTCCCAGCCATAAATAAAGTGGGTAAATCATGATCATGGCTAATACAAGGTCCGCAATTGCACCTATATTAATGATGGCTCCCTTATGTAGTTTTTGCAGTGGTGTTGTAAAGCTGTAGGCTTTCAATGGTAGTACCAGGAGGTACATCACAAAAACAGGCACAGAGTCAGGGTACTCAGGTAAAATAAAATGAAAGATTTCTTTACTATAGAACACCAAAAAGAAGAAAACAGGGAAAACTATTGAGGATAGTATTCGTGCCAATTGGTTCATCATCCTAATAAGAGCCACATTCTCATCTTCCGATTTTACTTTGATTAACTGTATCAAAACAGCACTACCAGCAGCACTTAGCAATACCGGTAGGAAGGGTATATTCTGGGAGCCATTGTAATAGATTGCTGATAGGGTAGAGCTTAATAATATGGAAATCATAAACTTATCAAGCCCACCAAAAGCCATTTGTAAGATATCGTAGAACCCTAGATGAAGCCATAGTTTTCTAATCTCAGAAAGTGGTTTACTATCCACTTCCTCATCATCCCTGTGCAGTTTTACCCTGAATAACACTATGACCAGGTAACTCAATGTTTTTAAGGTGCTTAAAACTAAGAGGCTTGTGAAAAGTACCCTGAGTGAAAAATTGGTATTCAGAACCTGCTTATGTATCAAGCAGAATGCAAGGGCATAAACAAAGTTAATGAAGGCCATCGTCTTCATGTTCTTGAACACGATGATGATAGACTCCAGCACCATTCCTATAGCAAATACCAATATAAACAGGAAGGGTACTATAAAACCCAGGTCCATTCCACGGGATGTATACTCAAGCCATGCAAACAAAGTACAAACGACACCTACCCAAAAAAGGTAAAAAAGGTATTGGAATTTGCTAATGCTTCGGGCTAGTTTCAGTATAAATGATGGTGAATACGTAATAATCAACACATGTATGCCAAAGCAAGCCAATGGATAAATGAAGTACAAATGGATCCAGAAACTTTGGTACAAACCATAGATAGGCTTGGGTAGGGCATGTGAATAATAGAGTAGTATAACCAGATTAGCCAAAGTAGGAAAGGCCCTGGTAATGAATATGAATAATGAATTATTGAAAAATGAATTGCCTTTCTGTGCGGCCAATGCCCTAAGTATTTATGAAAAATAAAATTGGATATAAATATACGTGATTTTGGTACTTATATTGTTTTATGATATCGCCTTTACTAAACAGGCACACCCTGGGGATGTGCCTATTTAGTATTTATTTGCTCGATATTCTTTTGAATTATGCCGCTACCTTTTCCTTCTTAAACAAAGAGAGAAGAGCCATGATGCATATTGCCACCAAAATAAGGCTGCTTGCCAAGCCAATTTTCTGTCCCTTAAAGAAACTCTCAGGCCTGAAGTGGAATTCTACCAGGTGGTTTCCTGCAGGTACTTTTATCGACCTCAATACATAGTCAGCCTTCATAATCGGGGTTTCTTTACCATCTACATACGCCTTCCAGCCTTTTGCATAATAGATATCAGAAAATACAGCCAGCCCATCCTTACTATTGCTCGATTTGAAGGAGATATCATCAAGCCCGTATTTCTCTAGTTTCACACTTGCGGCACTGTCTTTACCAAAGGTATAACTACCCATATCTGTTTTAAATGTACTACGGATAAGGGCTGTTTTCCTTGGGTTAAAGGCATTAGGGCCTGGTGCGGCAGTATCGCCAATTTGTGGTGCAGTAAGCCCGTCCATTTCTTCATCGGCAGTATTGGCCCATTTTACCTCGTCTACAAACCATGCATTGCCGCAGGCTGTTCTGTTAGGTATTACATATGGTTCTCTTTTTTGACCTCCTACAATTATGTATTTAGTATTCAGCATATTCAATACCTGGCCATTGTAGCCACGGCTCATTTGGCGGTCTATAAGATCCTGGTAAATTTCCATTTTGGCAGGGTGGTAGCCTCCTATGCATTTGTGGAAGTAGGCTTGCACCGCATCATTATATGTGTTTTTAGACAGGTCAAGTACCCTATAGTAAGGGTCTGGGTCTTGCAAAATCTGGCTGTCTACCTTGCGTGGTTCAAAGTTTTTATCAAAATCACTTGCCTCTACATAGTTCTTTTCGCTCAGGTAATCTTGAGCCACAGGTATCAAATCCACTGCTATTATCAAACCAATGCCACCTATAAGCAGGGTAGATTTGATCATATTTTTAATGAAAGCCCATAAAAGCGCAGCTGCAGCCAAAATGAAGAAGGCACTTTTTAGTCCACTGGATGCTGCCAATGAAGCCCTGTCTGATTTAAGTAGGGCTACCATTTGTTGTTGCATTTGGTCATCTTCAGCACCGGTAAAGTTGAAGAACATACTACCACCCACGCCTAATAGCAAGCACAAACCGGCAGTAATACCGGCTGCCATCATTAATCCTTTCATCACCTTAGGGTCATCTTTACGGTCTAGCACTTCCTGTATAGCCCATACACCCATTAATGGGAATAAAAACTCAGGGATTATCATAGCCATTGATGGTGTCCTGAACTTGTTAAGGTAGGGGATATGGTCGAAAAGGAAATAGTTAATCCCTTCGAAATTCTTGCCCCACGATAGTACAATACCCGCTATAGAGGCAGCAATAATCCACCATTTATGGGGTGAACGGACAATAATTGTACCCAATAAAAACAAGAAACAAATAGCTGCACCAAAATAAACCGGGCCACTCAGGAATGGCTGAGGCCCCCAATATAAAGGCAGTTCCTCTGCACGTCCACCAATGGCTTCGGATGTTTTTGGAGCTTTATCAGCCGACTCGCCCGATGCGCCACCATATAGGTAAGGTATCATAATGCAAAAAGTTTCACCAATGCCATTACTCCACCTGAAGGCGTATTCCTTATCCAGTCCACCATTGGTTTTCTTATCATGGCCGCTTAATTCACTGGCTCCACCACGCATAGTCTCCTTCGAATATTCACTGGTAATCATGATAGACATGGCACTTGGGCCAATACCTATTGCCATACTGGCACCTGCAATAGCCGATGAAATGAAGAATTGTTTTAGTTTTTTCTCCTGGATTGCAATGATAAACATGACAATTGCAAAGAAGAAGAAGATAATAAAGGCATAGAAAATTACCTGGAAGTGGTTATTAGAGAAGATAAGCGAGAAGAAAACTCCCGTAATAGCAGCCCCCCAAAGCCATTTCTCCTTGTAAATCAGGTATAGTCCGGCCAGGGCAGCAGGCAGGAATGCCATAGTAAGCATTTTAGTATCATGGCCCACCTGGATAATAATGGGGTTGTAGGTTGAAAATGCATAGGCCATAGCCCCAATCATCCCAGCCCACTTATTGGCACCCATCACCCTCATGAGGAAGTAGAAGCATAGCATGGCAATGAAAAAGAAATAAGCAGGTTTACCTATTGCCTGTAATACTGTTTGTACGTAAAATAAATAATTGGTATTGGTACAACCCACAAAGGTGGTATATGATGGCATACCACCAAACATACTGTTTGACCACAATACATCATTGCCGGTTTTTTCGTGAAAGGTCATGGCCTCGTGTGCCATACCCATCCACGAAATATTATCATGGGAGTTCAGTTTTTTGCCATTCAGCTGAGGGTAGCAATACATCAGAGATACTATTGCGAAACCGATAATGGCAATGATGTCGATCCTGAGTTTTTTAAAATCTAGTTGCATAAAAAGGTGTTTGTTGTCAACCTGAAATCCGGTTTGCACCAGACTCGCCAAAAGTAGAAAGTAGCAAGCTATTTTCCTATAAACGAACGTGAAAAATGCTTAGGTATTTGGATAATTGAGTTAATTAATGTTAAGTTTAAATATGCGGATCAACTAGTCACAGCACCGTATTGTGTGAAGTGTTACGATGGATCACTCTTGTCTACCTAAATTAGCCTGTCTGTGAAAGGCATTCAATGAACAAAAGCCTAACAACCCAACCAGAGCCCAATATTTTATCATTTTGTAAAAATGGGAATTCCAATAGGTTAACACCACTTTATGCGGCAGGCCTATTGGAATTGTAATGTTATAAATTGGTACTCTATTTTAAAAATAAAACCAGATATTAAAATTTAGGATAGTATGCTATGTTCTTTGGAATGAATTTATTTGGATCCATTACAAATCCAATTTTAAATTGGAGTAACCTTTGGTCGTACCTGATATTATAATAATCCCTACCAACATAAAATTGGGTAAGAATACCAAGGCTTCGCCAGTTTAAAGGATATATTGCTGCAGATAGTTTTATAGATAAACGGTCTTTATCTCTCCTTAGGTATTCATTCAGTCCATCAACTATATACGTAGGTTCAAGTCTGAATTGCATGGTATAATACCATTTTGAGTCTAGCTCATTTTTATTCAAATCCTCGTAATCGCCATTTAATTTACATTTATACCTGCGAATGGTTATTGTTTTAAACCGCTTAGGTATAGCTTCCGACTGCCATTGGAACATACCTCCAATCCTGTGTTTACCGTATCTGTTAAATTGTGTTTCGTCGAAACCAAACAAGCCAAATAAATTCATGTCATACTGATAGAAAAATGATTTGGTCACCCAGAATTTCATTTTCTTATTATAATTTACAGTGTAGAAACTGAGTTTTAGGTAATTGGTTGAAAAGTTCCCAGTATAGTGGTTATTATGACCAGTAAAATCAGTTTTATCAAGTGATTCCTTATTAATTGCAGAATCACTTTGGCCATTGGAGAAGTGTGCTAAATCAAGGGTATAGTACTTGTACTTAACATTGTGCAAATCAATCCCTTTATGATATATGTAATCTTCATCGCACTTATTTCTATCCTTGGCTTTTTGAAGAAAATGTACATAACTTAATATAGGATTGAAATTCAGTGGCCTTACAGGGAATGAACTTTCTGGTTTTCCCTCATCATCTATCATATACATTCTCGACATGTTTTTGGGTATAACAAATAAACCTGAACCCCTGGTGGAGATACGTTGGTGATCCCTACCTACAAATAAGGGAAATGGAATTGCCAGTTGGGCCTCAAACAAATTGGCAACCTTGCCCTGACCATCATTTACAAATGATAATGGGGTAGGTGCAAAATATGTGTAATCTTTATGAGAGTTATATATATTCCACATTTCATAGAATATAGTATTCTTACTGTCCTCTGGATGAACCTGGGACAATGCATTTATTGAAATTAAAATGCTGAGCAATGTAAGTATTTTATTTTTCATATTTATTCAGTGTGTCTTTAAGTTTGCTAATATCATCGGTTGATAATCCTTCGCTATATTTGTACAAAATCTCCTGTATTATTTGTATTTTGCTAGGTAGGTCTAGAATTTTGGGTGATTTTGTAGTTGCTACTTCTTTAGTACCTTTTTGTTTATTTATTTTAGTTCCTTTTGAAGTATTATTTTGCTCTGTTTTAAAATGTTTGTTTGAAAATTCATTTAAATAATTATATATTTCTTTGGCATTAAAAATACCTGAGTAATTTTTATCAGCTTCCTCGAAATGCCTCATTAATGTGTCCAAGTTGATATTGGCTGAATCGGTTAAATTGGAGAAGGCTATTAAATTCTCTTTGAATCCTTTATTTTGACTTCTTATTATGTTCCCATCTATTGAATCAAATTGAATTTCAGCACAACAACAGGTATCCCAATTGTATCCTTTTTTATACGCTTCAAGCATTGCAGTTGAGTCGAAATTAAGTTCAAATTCAAATACCTTAACCAAATCTCTAGGCATAAATATTTTTCTAATATATATGTTTTTAATACTTGAGTCAAGATAATAGTTTTTATTTTTTTCTTTGTTTAATACTGTAGCCAGGTCGGCTTTCAAATCGTTCTCCCTCACATCAGCCCTTAAGATATCTATCATTCTAAATAAAGTACCCAATGTATTACCCATATGCCAGTTGGTATTATATAAATCACTAGGGTTGTGAATTACTATGTCTATTGTATCTCTTAAAATATTACTATTTCCCCCTGATGTATCTAAAATACACTCAAGCATTTTATTTAAAGGTACATTGTCTTTAATACCTCCATCTACATATTGATTTAATGTATCGCCAACTTTTTCAAAGTATGGGGACATATAGACAGGTTCATTACATGAAGACCATATCCAATTGTCGAAATCTTGTTTAGATTTAGAACCTTGTAAATCATGGTAATATATTTTTCCGTTTCTTAGATTAAGGCTGGAAACGTACATGTTTTTGTTTTTCAATTTGTATTTTATTGAATCATAATATTCTATTTTGAAAAACTTTTCAATCAGGCCAATTAGCGGATCGGAGTTTGAAATATAACCTTTGAAAAAATTTCTTCTAATTCCATTTACTGTTTGAATACTGAAATTTTGATTAAATACACCATCCGCCAATGCTTGTAGGTTCTCAGGGTCTTTCAATACATCATTTCCACTTATATGTGTATATGCCTGTTTTAGTTCATCAAACTTGCCTAACAAGGCAAGTGGGGCTATAAGCGTGCCGGTACTAGTGCCTGTAATTAAATTGTAATAGGGTTTATCATGGCTTAATTTTTGAACCACCCCAACACCCCAGGCACCTTTGGCACCCCCTCCCGAAATAACCAATACTCTTTGGTGTTTTTTTGTTTGGGCATTTACCACGGCAAATGAAAAAAGTAAGAAAATAATTATCAGGAAATATTTCATACGCTAAAATGAGTATTGATTATAACTACAATGATAATTACTAGTAGTTAATTTTCAAAATTATATCTTTTAATTATAAAAAAGTTAATAAGTTAAGAGGAGTCTAATGGAAAGTTGTTAACATTTTAATTTATTTGTATGTAATATTATTTATGATAGTATCTTCACCATGCTATGATGATACCTTTTCCTGGTTATCAGCATTGCCTCCCG
>CANGSR010000124.1 GCA_947456055.1 Chitinophagaceae bacterium | reverse complement strand
TGTTTTTGGCGCATTGGTCTATTTTGGTGCTTATCATTGTTTTAGGCATTCCTTTGGCAATAAGCAAGTTATTGCATGGCTACCAACAATTTCAACTGGACAAAAACTGCATGCCTGCTCAGCGCAAATCCATTGACCTGTTTCATTACCTTACTAACGACGGTTACGCTAAGGAGGTAAGAATTTTCGGTTATGGGCAAAATTTCATTGGCCGATTTCTTGGGTACCGCAAGTATATTTTCTCCCGCAAAAAAGAGCTCCATTATAAATTCATGAGGCAGGATATCATCATCCAGTTTTTTGAAATTTTGGTGGTCACTCTCATTTATTGCATCATTATAGCCAGTGCCTTAGGTGGCTTGATATCTATGGGTGGGCTGGTTATTTATTTCCAGGTTTTCCAGCGTTTACAAACTGCTATTAGTGGCCTATTCCAATCGGGTATCAATCTATTCCAGCACCAGCTATACTTAAGGCAGATACTCAATTATTTGGATGCACCCATACAACTTAAGACTAGTGGCACTATCGAACCATTAGCACCCTTGAAAACGGGCATTGAGGTACGTAACCTCAGCTTTTCCTACCCACTCACTCAGGTAGAAGTGCTCAAGGGTATTGATATGGTTTTTAAACCAGGGCAGCTTACGGTTATTGCCGGGGAAAATGGTTCGGGAAAAACAACATTGGTGAAATTACTTTGCCGTCTGTACGAAGTTGACAAGCAGTCAATTTATCGTGAAGGAGTAGATATTACCAGCCTCGATCCTATCGCTTTGCGCAAAAATACCACAGCCATTTTTCAGGATTTTGGTAAATATTATCTTACTGTAGAGGATAATATAGCCCTTGGCAATAACCCTGACTCTAATAAAATTGAAAAGGCAGCCCAGGCGGCAGGTCTTGCAGATAAAATAAATACCTTTCCAAAGGGCTACCATACTCATCTGGGTCGCACCTTCAAAAACGGGGAGCAACTAAGTGGTGGCCAATGGCAAAAGATAGCCCTTGCCCGTGGGTTTTATAAGGATAGCGATGTGCTGATACTTGATGAACCCACCAGCTCTATGGACCCACTCGCAGAACATGCGTTCTTTAAAAACCTGAAACAGGAGATAGGCAATAAAATAGTGATATTGATTACCCACAGGCTCTACAACCTGAAGATGGCCGACCATATATACGTGATGGAAGATGGCAGGGTTAGTGAGGGTGGTACCTTTAATGAATTGCTGCAAATAAATGGGGCCTTTAAAAACATGTATAACAAACAGGCCCAATGATAAACCTAAAGGACATAGACGACAGGTATAGTGCCGAAATGCTCTTTGTGGTAATTGTTTGCCGTATATATTTCCACCAGGCCAGTCCAGAGGAGTTAAATGAATTCCTCTATCACCACAAAATCAATTGGAAGCAGGTAGGGCGTATTATTAAGGTGCACCAGATAAGGCCATTGGTGTATAAGGTTTTATCAGCAAACCCTACTAGAATTGACAATGTTTTTCTGGAGGAATTAAAGAATAAATGCTTCAGGATAGCATCAGGAAATCTCCAAAAGTGGGAAGAACAAAACCGGCTGTACCTAATACTTAGAAACAAGGGAGTACCCATCCTTCCTTATAAGGGAGTAATACTTAGCCACATGCTTTTTGGCGATTTTATAAGCCGGGAAACATCTGATATTGATTTTTTGATTGAAGCAGAACATTTTTCACTGGTAATGTCGGTATTAATAAATGAAGGCTATACTACCGAATATTATAACCCCAATTTCGAAAAGCAGATACTAAATACCAGCAATGAGCTTACTTTCACAAGGGTGAGGGATGGTGTGCAAACCAAAATAGAAATACACTGGGAGCTCACCAACCGAATGATGGATATTCCCCTGTCTGTTGGCGATATTTTCCAGAAAAAAACGACCATCAGACTACGTGGGCAGGAAACTGAGACAATAGGCAATGATATGTACCTCCTCATGCTAATGGCTCACCATGGGGGCAATGATGTGTGGCGGGTAATGCGCCATTGCCTGGATATTAGCTTGTTTGTAGAAAAGTATGGAAAGGATATTGACTGGGTACGGTTTCATGTCCTTACCCAAAAATACCGTATCAGGAAAACAACCGAAACCGGGTTTTATATCTGCCAACAATTGTTTGGCACAAATATCCCTGAACCATTCAAAAGTGAAGACCCAAAAGCACAGGTGCTTATAGGCAACCTGCTCAACTACCCACCAATAAACAGGATAAAATTTACCCGGGAAAACTTGAAACAACACCTGTTTTTACGAGACTCAATATGGGATAAAATAAGGTTGATTTGTGCTTATTTCAAGACTGGATTCGTGCCCAATATACACGATATGGAGGCAGCAAAAGTGGGCAAAAGCTGGTATTTTTTGTATTATTTTATCAAGCCTTACCGGCTACTTTTTAAGCGGTAAGAGTAGTAAATTACTATTAAAAATAGGGGAGTAGAGAATAACCTGTTAACAACTTCCTCAATTCAATTTCATTTTTTGTCCTTATTTCAAATATCTTTGTTCCAAATCTAAATATCAATGCGTTTCATAGCTACATCAACAGCCTTGCTCAAAAATCTGCAACAGATAAGTGGCGTTATCAGTGCCAATACCGTTCTTTCTGTATTGGAAGATTTCCTCTTTGAGCTTCGCGGCAATACGCTGATACTCACTGCTACCGACCTCGAAACCATGATGCGGGTGCAGATGGAGGTGAATGACGCCGAAGGTGATGGCCGTATATGTATCCCATCAAAAATATTGAGCGATTATCTTAAAAACCTGCCTGAGCAGCCCATTACTTTTAATATCAATGAGCACGACCTTTCAATTGAAATGTCGAGCGATGTGGGTAAATACCGCATAGGTGGCGAAAAAGCTGATGATTTTCCTAAAGAACCAGCTCCTGTTGATACTTCGGCTTTCGACATGACTTCCATTGCTTTATTGGAAAGCATCAATAAATCCATTTTTGCTGTTAGTACCGATACTTTAAGGCCAGCTATGACCGGGGTTTATTTCGAGATGGCTCCTGATAGTATCACATTTGTTTCTACCGATGCACACCGCCTGGTGCAGTGCCGCCGTGGTGATGTAAACTGCCCTGAACAGGGTGGTTTCGTGGTACCTAAGAAACCATTGAACCAGCTTAAAGCCACCCTTGCTGCCGATGAATCAAAGCTTCAGTTGGCATACAACAGTAGCCACTTGTTTGTATCAGGTGAGAAATTAAGCCTTAGCTGTCGCCTGATTGATGCCCGTTTCCCTGATTATAAAGCAGTTATCCCTGTTGACAACCCATATAAACTGACCCTGAACCGTGCCGATTTTGTAAGCGCACTACGTAGGGTGAGCATATTTGCCAATAAAACTACCAACCAGGTAGTTCTGGATATAAATGGTAATGCATTACAAATCAGCGCACAGGATATCGACTTCTCTTACGAAGGTAAGGAAATGCTGAGTTGCCAGTATAGCGGCGAGGATATGAAAATAGCCTTCAATGCCAAGCTGATGTTGGAAATGGTGAATAACCTCGACGGCCAGGAAATACAGGTTGACCTGAGCACACCTACACGTGCAGGTATTTTCCGTTCTGTTGACAGGGTTGATAATGAAGACCTGTTGATGTTGTTGATGCCATTGATGGTGGGTGTATAGTAGACATTAAAATAATCATACAAATACTTTTAAAAAGGGCAATTCAGAAATGAATTGCCTTTTTTATGTACTTTAGTTTTGAGGTCAAATTCTTTTGCAAATGACACCTATAGACACTATCAATAAATATTACAAACAAGCTGTAGTTGGAATTACAGCCGAAACCCTTACCGATTGTGACCGGTGGTATAATTGCATCAATGAAAAGCCTGAACATTTACAGGCAGTCTACACCTATGTAGTACTCTACCTACAGGTTTACAATGGTGGTTTTCATCAGTATTTCGCCAATGGTTATGGATTGTTTGGGGATTTGACCATATACTACCTGAAACAATTGGGTGCCGCCAAATGCGCAGCAATTGTGCAGGAAGCTATGGATGCAATCAATACCGAGGGCTATTCCCAAGAAGAATTACGTCACCGGATTTTCAGCAATCAAATACCCGAAATCAGAGATTTCGATGATATGTTATGGAATACCTTAGATGCTCTTGATAAAAGATACTTCAATCTGGAAAATGATGGGGAGGATATTGAGGATTTGATGGCTGGGTATTTAGTATCTAAGGCTGGATAATATCATAATAAAATGGCTACCCAATCCAGATAGCCATTTTTAAATACAACCCAAATTTGTATACCCCCCTGACACCATATCTCCCAAAAACACAGCATCAGGGGGGAACTCCAACCTATTTTTCCAAAATCTTCACTACGCCTGCACCATGGTAACTATGGTAGTTGCCATTATACATAGCATCGGCTTGCACTGGGCCTAACTGGTATACACCAGGCGAAACTGCCCTTACCATATAATAAAAATCACGGCGGCGGTGGCTCACTGTGGTGAACATATTTATCCGGTCATCACGTATATCACGGTAGTCTGGTTCGGTTTGTTCTTTTATCCAGTCCATCTTAGGCATTTCGCTGAGCCTGGTATTTTCAATCTCAAACCCAGCAGGCAGCATATCCGTAATGGCTACATTTTCTACAGTAGCATCCATCTGTGCTTCTACCGATAAGCGCACCACCACAAGGTCATTCTGGATAAAATTATTGCTGCTTATCTCCCTGCCATCACGGTTAAAGAAGGTACGCCTTATGCGCAGGTAGCTGTCTTCTTCTTTATAGCTGCCATCGGCACTTATACCGTCAACCTCCCAGAAGTAGTAGTAACCTCCCTTGCCCTTTACCTGTAAGGCTAACGCATCATTCACATAGTTTTTCAGGTTGATGGTAACCGCATCACCTGTACTATTACCTATGTTTTTACCACCTGCACTTACCGATGCGGTCGAGGTAGTCTTGTTCACCAGTTTGGCTATTTTACCCAGGGCTAGCATACTAAAGGAGCTTTCCTGCGTACTGAGCCAGCGTTCTTTTTTCAGTTGTTCTGTAAGCATTTGTGCCATTATACCCACCTGCTTGCTATTGGGGTCTACATCCATCAGCACATCGAGCGATAAGGCCATGTCACGGATAAACGAGTAGAAACTGCCACCAAAACTACGGTTGGCATTCTCACCTGTAAATGCAGGAGGCAATACCTGTTTAGCCTGCGATGGCATACCCGATAGCGAGTAAGCCGCTGCCAACAGGTACTTACCATCTAGGGTCAGTAATTCCTGGTGGGCCTTATAATAGTTCATACTGCTTGGTTGCGATTGTCCTGCAAGGGCCAGTACATAGAGCGAATAAGTAATTTCCTCATTGGCTACCTCTTTTTTCATATTGCCATTGTAGAAGAAAGTCATGGTTTCCTTACGCTGCAGCTTATACTTCATATAAGTCATCAGGCGGTCGAGGGTATGGGCATTTACATCATAGCCCGCTTTTTTGGCTTCTATAAGGAAGTGGGCAGCATAAATACTTCCCCACCAGCTTTCTTCGCCACCCTGTGGCCAATAGCTCAAGCCACCATCACCCTGCTGCATAGATTGTAGTTTATTAATGGCATATTGCACATTATAGGCAGGGTTCAGTTCGCTATTAGTAGTGCCATGCATACTCTTTACCAGGTCGGCATAATACAGTTGCGGGAAGGCGGCAGAAGTTGTTTGCTCCACACAACCATAAGGATACTGCACTAGGTCATCAATATTCTTGGAGAACTGGGTCAAAGGCGATTTGCCAAAAGTCAGCTTACCCGAAACTGATGAAGGGATAAAGGTGTTCTTAATATCCACAGGTGTTGATGTATTTTCATTGGCAAACCCGCTACCGGTAAGCTTTTGTAAAGATGCTGGTGGCCTAACCCCTATCTCGGTTTCATTGGTAAAGGTTTCGCCCAATGCCTTTACGGTTACCATTACCTTGCATGCACCTATAGCCGGATTAGCAACAATATTAAATACAGCCCTTCCTTCACGGTTAGCTGGTATTTGCACGGTTTGGGTTTCTTCGCCTTTTACGCCTATTGGTCCGGTTACCTTTACGGTTACAGTAGCCGTAGCATCCTTAGCTGTTGTATTGCTCATGCTTATTGGCATTATCACTTCATCCTTAGGACTCAGGAAACGGGGTAGGGCAGTAGAAATGACTATTGGGTCGGCCACCTTCATATGCTGGTCGGTACTGCCAAAGCCCTTGCCCTTATAAACCAAAGCCATTACCCTCAGGTCACCAGAGAACTGTGGTATATCAATATCATACTTTACATTACCACTACCATCGGCCTGCAATATGCCACTCCAGAACGATACATTTTTCACCCTGTTCACAAATGTCGGATTCACCCTCATTGATGATTGGTCTGAACCATCACCACCTGTACTGGATAATGTAGTCTTAATCTCAGGCATCAACCATGGGTAAATGTCATAACTGTTTACCGACAGGGCCACCTTTTGGTAGAAGTAGGCATAAGGGTCGGGTGTTTCGTAATTCTTCACCTGTAGTATTCCTTCGTCTACTGCGGCAATTGTTAGAAATGTATTTGGTGTGGTTTTTACACTAATGGTCTGCTTGGTTTTAGACCGTGATTTTTCGGTCATAGTCACCTTCACAGGCAATTGGTAACTCTTGTTCTCCACTTTTACCGACTTAAACCCATGTGCTACGGTAAGTGGCATATCGCTACCATCCATTGGCCTGAACAGGGTGGCAGTTACATATATATTAGGTATAGCAGTCTCATCCGCATCAAAAGATATGGATGCCGATTTGTTCTTGGTGTTAATTGTATAGTACTTGATAATATGGTCACGCTCCAGGGTCACCAGCATGCGTCCTTCGAACGGGGTGGTGAACAGTACATTCACCTTATCGCCCACGCCATATTCTTTCTTATCAGCCTTAATCTCCACATTACCCTCATTATCTACTTCAAATGAAGTGTATTCTGTATCGCCCCATCCATAAGAATACATTGTACGGGATACATAATGGTTATCCCCTTCACGGAATACCCTTACCTCATACTGCCCGCTTTGCTGTGGAACAACAATATAGTCGGTATTGGACCCTGTTACTTTCATTTTTTGGTGGGAGATTACCCTTTCTTCTGGCTGGGAAACATAGCGGTAGTTATTGCCATTTTGCTGAATCACCGTATGCCATTCTTTTTTCAACAATACCACCTCTACAGATGCGGTTTGTGGGGTGCCTGTTTTGTCCAATGCCACTAATCCCATATGCACAGGTGCCTTGGTAGACACGAAATAATCATCGCACTTAATACCTATAAACACCGGCTGTGTATAGATAGTGAAATGCCCATACCTATGTACAGGGCGGCCGGTTTCGTCAAACACGGTTGCCATTACATTGCCCTTCAGCATACCCGCTCCCGAAAGGTCATCACCTAGTTTGAATATCTGGGTACCTGCTCCTTTATCATCAGTCTTATTACCATCCCTTAATTCCGAATTGAATTTGAATTCATTAGCTATGGTAAAATTATAGGCCGGGAATTTATCTGATGAAAATGCCTCCTTGCCCATATTCAGTTCGCACTGGTAATTACGGCCTGCAGCCGGGGTACCAAACAAATTATCAGCCTGAACCGAAGCTGTGATACTTTCTCCTATCTTGTATTCTTCCTTGTCCAGTTTCAGGCTCACCTTCATCCGGTCAGGCATAAATTCTTCCACGCTTATGCTATATGTATTCAGCAGCACATCATTACCTGTGTATACGCTCACCGTCCAGGTACCAGTCATAGCAGTAGGTGGAGGGTTGAAGGTGGCTTCACAACTACCTTCCTCATTCAGAATTTTGCGCATAGTGGCAAACTCCTTGCCATTAGGCATGGTGAGTTTTATTTTTACAGGCACCTCGCCCTGGGTATTCCATTGTTCATTCCTTATAATGGTGCTTACATGTATGGTTTCACCCGGCCTGTACAAATTGCGCTCGGCATATATCATAGCATTAAGCCCTGTTTCATTGGGTATGCGGCCACCTACATCAAACCTCGATGTGCCTATTCTTGCTTTTGGCAACCATACAAAACTAAATTCATCACCTATCTTGGCAGTAACCATACCTACCTTAAAGCCGGGTGACCTGGTGCCTATACCCGTAAAGGTTACCAACCCATTGGCATCGGTTGTGGCCGAATACATTTTCTGGTTATTGGTACTGATAAAATTGATGGTAACACCCGATAGGGGAGTAGCATTTTTAATGGAGTTGGCCCATACATACATCTCGTCTTTTTCTTCCTTCACTATCAGGCCTATATCTGATATGGATATAATTTTAGACTCCTGTATCCAGTTATGCTCTTTTGACCTTACCAGCACCACATAGGTGCCATTGTAATCCTTCACCTTATCTTCAAAATCAAGGTGCAGGATATGGGCAGAATTTTGTTTGGGCAGCTTATTGGTTTCGTAGGTTTTATGCCAGATGGTATCTCCAAAATACTGGGTATCATAATACCTGTAATCATCGCCCGACTCTGTTTCTGCATCATAGTGGTATTCATAACTCTTATCCTGACGCATAAAAGCCTCAAGGTTGTTTTCATAAATCTTGATTACGCATACTTCCACCGCAGGTACATTCACAATATCTACAGCCAGATTGCGGTATCCTGCGCTGGATAAATACATACCCTTATTATTAGGGAAAGTGATAGATGGTTTTAGCTTGCCAAAAGTGATTTGCTCACTATAATCACTCTTCATCCTGCCACCAAAGGCCCCTTCCATCTTTACAGATAAGGTAAGTTGGTAGGTTTGTGAAGCAGATAATTGGGGACTGGTAATGGTAAATCCACTCTCATTAATCACCAGTTCAAAAGGTACTGCCGGTGCAAGGGTAATGAGGCTTTTCAGGTTATTGTCCAATACAGGTTGTGAGGTACTTACTGTAATTACCCCATCATTGCCATTGTGCTGTGCCGTAACACTTGTAATGGTCAGATTATACCTTGATGGAATGGAAGTAGTAAATGTTGTGTCTTTGTCTGATGCATATTTGGTGCCTGCTATCGGTATACCCTTGCCCAAATCAATCTTCAGTGGGGTTTCGGCATCCTTATCATTCAATGGCATGAACTGTAGGGAGAGTACCTTGCCATTGCCTGTATTGGTTTCACTTACATTTACGGGTTGGCCACCACTACTTAGTTTCAGGCGGGCAGCTGCCTCGGCCAGATTTACCTCATAGTTGAAACCCATATCCATCTGCACCATAATATTGCTAACGTTTTTACCTCTTGTCCAGGAGATATGGGTAGCAGTAACCCGTAATGGTGCAGTGTGGAAATGGATTGCTTCCCCATCCACACCATATTTCTTTTTGCTGTGTTTCACCAGCAGTTTGGTGGGTTTGGCGGTATATTCCATGCCGGGCAAAAAACCTTCGGCAGGGGAGAAAACCAGCTCATGGGCACTGTTCCATTTGAAAAGCCCTTTTACTTTAGGGGTGAATTCGATATAGGCAGTACTATCCCAAACATTCAGCAAGCTATCCGGAACCAGCTCCTTATTGAGGGTGAATTCCAGGTTTTGCTGCTGTTCTATTTCGCCGTTAAAATTGGTTGAGGTAACCTGAACATCGTTTTTACCGTTGCAGGAAAATAAAAAAAGGCATCCTATCAAGATGATGGCATGCCGGAGGTTGGATTTCATAATTATGTGAATGTGCAATAAAATTAACGTACAAATTCAGTTTTATTGCACAAATCGTAAAAAATATTTTTTTAATAATTTTATTCGGTTTTCTCGCATTTGGCATAGGTATTGTGGCTTGCCGGAATTTGAAAATACCACCAATTTTTCAGTAAATTAGGTGTTCGGCGTAGAAAAAAAATATTACCATGCAGGTGTTCGGCGTAGGCTTTGCCTACGTCGCAGCGGCGGCCAGTCTCCCGACTGGCGAAAAAAGGTGTGTTGTTCGGGATGTTCCGATAGGGGCATCCCGAAATGCCAATAAAACTCCTTCTTTGAAGGCATTCATCTTCCCCCAGCCCCAAAATCTACAGCCATTTCTCTCTGTTTATTTTAAAATTTGCGAAATTTCTGCAAATTTTAAAATAAATCACCTTGTTTATTCCCAATTATAAGTAATATTGTATTGAAACGCCAAGTAAAAGCTCAATAGATGACCAATTGCCTATTAATCTTGAAGCGGCGATTCCCCCTTAGTGCAGTGGCTTTGTGCGAGAGCGAAGGGGGTTAGGGGGATGTCCCATTTGAGCAGTTTTGATACCTGTTTATTACATTAAGCAAAATATCTCTAAAGTGATAGTAGAATTTAGCGTAAAAAATTTCCGTTCCATAAAAGACCTACAGACCATCAGCTTTGCAGCCACTGGTCTCAAAAGCCCTGATGAATATGCTAATCTGGATGAAACTAATATTGCCGAAGAAGGCGGTATGCACCTCCTGAAAACAGTAGGCATTTATGGTGCCAATGCCAGTGGAAAAAGCAACATTATTTTGGCATTCTTACATTTTATTTCAGCAATTAATAATGAGGCAAGATCAGAATCAAATTTGAATGCACTATGTGATCCGTTCTTATTTCAGGAAAATGCGGATCAAACTGAGTCCTTTTTTCAATTAGTATTTTATTTGAAGGAAAAAAAGTACAGGTACGGATTCACAGTTAAACGAAATCCTAGTTTTCATAACAGGGGTATCTTTGAAAAATCAAGTAAGGAAATAATCTCAAGTGAATGGCTCTTTGGAACTAAGGACAAAAATATGGTAGAGTTATTCACAAGGAAAGGCTTGGAAATTTCGAAAGATAAACTACCTGGACAAGAAATAATACCTAGTCTTTCCTATGAACATACGTTATTTCTTACCCATGCCTCGGCCTTTGACAATAAAGGGGTATGTGCTGGAATAAGAAGGAGTATGCAAGTTTTATCAAATTTAAATATAGGCAATTATGCAAGCATCAAGGAGCTATCTTATCAGTATTTGACAGATTTATTATCAACATATTTTAATGGTCGACTATTAAACATTCTATCAATATTTAATGTCAACTACTTAGACATTGAAATTGAAAAAGATGAAAAGATGAATTCACTAGAAATTTCCACAGAAAACGTTGTGCTTATAAAAAAAAATATAAATAGTAAATCTAATGGTGACTTGATTAGGCTGAACCTATTCAAACATGAATCAACTGGTACTCAAAAAATATTTGAAATTGCATGTATGCTAGTTATAGTATTCGAACTAAATCCTGCTTTTTTTATCCTTGATGAAATAGACAGTAATTTCCATCCTTCTTTACTCTTAAAATTGATTGAAGTGTTTAATAACCCAAAAATCAATACCAACAACTCCCAACTACTCTTCACCAGCCATGATACCAACCTTATGTCACCATCAGTTATGAGGCGTGACCAGTTTTATTTTACTGAGAAAAGAGAAGATGATTCTACCCGCTTATACTCGCTTGCCGACCTGAAAGGAATAAGGAATGATGCCGATTTTGCCCGTGATTATCTAAGAGGCTTCTATGGTGCCCTGCCTGTTTTTAGCAATTATGTAGAACCTATAAAAACAGAGCAGGATGGAAGCGTGGGAAATTAGAACGGAACAAGAGCGAGTAGAGGATACTATAACTGTATTTTATATTTTTTGTGAAGACGAAGTAAGTGAGCCTATCTATTTCCAGCATTTTGAAACTGACTTAATTAAAATTCAAACATTTGGAAATCAAAAAAGCAATTTCACAAATGTTATGAATGCGATTATGCATGGGACTGAAAACGATTTTATAAAGTACATAAATAATCAACCTACCCTAGTTAATAAGGATATTAAAATCTGGTGCGTTTATGACAGGGACAAAACTGATATTAATAAGAGACTAAAAAATAATGATTCGCATTTTAGTGTATCCATCATTACGGCACAGAATGCCGGCATAAAAGTTGCCTGGAGTAATGATGCATTTGAACTATGGGTATTACTCCATTTTGAAGAAGTACTCCTTACAAATAATTTAGCTGCGGACAGGCAATATTATTACGATAGACTTACTGAGATATTGATAGGTCAAATTTCAACTAATGAAGAATTGATAAGGACAACTACAGGTAATCGATTTACTTATCAAAGGAATATAAAAAAAGATAAGTTTTTC
>CANGSR010000123.1 GCA_947456055.1 Chitinophagaceae bacterium | reverse complement strand
GGTATTGCATTTGGTTTCGACAGGCTTTGTGCCCTTTTAGGTGGCCAGGAAAGCATCCGTGATTTCATAGCTTTCCCTAAAAATAATTCGGGTAGGGATGTTATGTTGGATGCGCCAGGTAGTATTGATGATAGCCAAAAGAAAGAATTAGGATTGGCCTAATGATTGTAGGTCAATAGAATAGATTGTTTTTTATTAAGAATTATATGAAGCCCCGGCCAAAAATATGGTCGGGGCTGTTTTTTATCATATGTTTGAATCAATTAGCTAACGATTATTTCACTTAGCATTAGCATTGCTAATTCATAGGAGTTAATTATTTTTATGGAAAATATAATCCAATCATGAGCGACCTAGTAGATGTAATACAAGAAAGTGCAGAACATGCTAGTGAAAGCAAAATAAATAGGTGGGTTGCTATATGGGTTGCTATAATTGCAACATTTATGGCTTTTTGTAATGTAAAAGACGGTAATCTAGTTCAGGGGATGGATCAGGCGCAGGCACATAGTATCGATTCCTGGTCTTATTTCCAGGCTAAGAGTACTAAGGAAGCAATTATAGAGAATTCATTGGAATATTTGAAAGCCCAGAATAATCCGGCTTTTGCAGAGCTCATTAAAAAGGATGAAGAAAAGATTGCTAAATACGAAAAAGAAAAGGCTGACATAAAGAAAGAAGCAGAAGGTTACCTGAAACTTTACAATGATCTCAATGTGTTTGATGACCAATTTGATATGACTGATGCTTTCCTTTCTATAGCCATAGCCTTATTTGGTATTACCGCACTTACCCAGCGAAAATGGTTATTCTATTTTGCAGCTTCAGTTAGTATTATGGGTATCATACTTGGCCTGGCTGCCTTTTTTAAATATAGCATTCACTCTGATTTTATCTCCAGTATTTTGGGTTGATAATTCTTAGGATTACACCTTTACATTTTTATTTCCCTACCTAATATCCTTGATCTCTATGTTTTTAGGTAGTCCCTGAGGAAACCTGGCAAATTTGTAGATTTCGCTACGGGATATTTGATAGGGATAAGTGAAGCTATAAGTAGCCCATGTAGCATCCAGTGCAATTGGTATACCTACATAAAAGTTTACAGGTAATGTAATTAGGCCAAAAAATCCGTGGCTAATCGTACTAACGCATAGTAATGATGCCCATGTGCTTATTGCTTCAGGGTGGTCGCTTGTTCTGGCTACTCTTATTTTTATTTTATCTATACTGTCTATTGGAAATTCACTATACGAGCCAATAGAATAAATAGAAAATGGTCTCCGTTCTGCAAATTTTACCAAAATCCCATTTTTGGTAACTGCTATTAGTTCTCCCTTGGCTAATACATGGTGTCTATTAGAGATTACTTTAACGTACGCCCCGTATTTGGTGTTCTGTATGTTTTTGGGCTTTGCGAGATATGCATTAGGCGCACAGGATGCAAATAGGCACAGGGCAATGAGGTATAATAAATGAGTGAGTTTCATATAAGATGGTTTTAGTTGTTATGGTATTTACTGCTCCAAAAAGTTGTTTCCATATCCCATTCTACGTTTTTGAATTCTTTGGCCAATGAATGCCATACTGCTGTATCATTACTTACCATGCCCATCAATTTAGGTAGGTTTTTTTGGGAGAGCCATGACTTTCTTATCCATTCCAGGTAATAGCCTTTGGAATATACAAATAGCTCGTAATCATTGTTTTCAACAGGTAATCTGAAGTGAAGCTGGTAACTATCGCCAGGCACGGTTGTAAGGTATTTATTATCATTAGCCGTTACATTATTGAATGCATTAGTATCGGTAATATTTTTGTTTGTGACCTTATATGGAGTTAATTCAAGTGGTACTACCATACTATCTATTGAGGCCAATGCGGTATAATCAAGCCTCCAATAACCTCTTGTCATTCTTATTTGAACGTTTATTTTTGACTGCCGGGCTACCTCAGTAGGAAGATTAACTAGTTGTAGGTTTTTAGCAATCGGACCAGCTTCGAATATCGATTCAGTAAACTGCCATTCCTGCCTTGTTTCATTGAACACCCATACATCAATTCCACCCAATAGGTTGATTGGTTTTTGAATGTATTTGCGAAAATCCTTGTCTGTTTCAATTTTGGCAGTGATATCGCCAACTTCATCCCCCATATACCCATATACACTATAGAGTAGGAAGGTGGTTAGTAGGGTCTGCCTGAAATTAAGAACCAAACCTGAGTTGCCAATAGTGCCCGGGTTATTAAAAGTGAGATTTATTGTTTCTTTTTTTGTTAAATCATTAGAGTCGGTTAGGCTGAAATATTCAAGATTATCTATGTTTTCCAGTCGGGAGCTTATAACCTGGTCATTAACCTTAGCCAATGAAGGGGCGGTTAACTTGCTACAAGCAAAATATTTTCCATCACTGTTGTTAAAAATTCTTTGGCCTTCATTACGTGGCAGGGCAAATATTTTTACCTCATTGACTGCATGATTTTCCATGGCCTCATTTTTCATTGTCAGCACGAATTCGCCTCCAGTAATTTTGCCATTGTTCAATGCATCAAGATCACCATCTTCAAGAGATGGGCATATAGAGCTGGAAAAGCCTTCAGCATTCGCATAGTTTACATTATCCTGCCTTCCATAATAAAATGTAGGACAAGAGCCAAAACATGCTTTGGGATTAAAAATGCAATAGACCCCTAATGGCAAGTCCACAGCTGTAAGTATTGAAAGTGCAATAATCCTTTTACCGTCTTTATTATCAATTGGATTATTGGTTTCGAAAATAGCTACACTATCTAAAAATACCGTGCACTTGTTTTCTGATATCAGGTACCTATTGAAGTCATAGTGTTTGGCGAATCCAGATATGGAGGATTGGTCATCACTAATTTTCCAATTATCCGAGAAAATAAAAACATCACCATTTTTCATATGGGCTTTCATGAAGAGTTTATTTGAGACCTCACTATGTAATAATTCGTTGGCGTCCTTATAATCATGCCTGAAATTATGATGAATAAAATAATTACAGGCACCCAGACCCAAAATCGCAATAATTATAAGCAGAAGGAAAATAGTATGTGATCTATAAAGCATAAATGGTGTGTGTGTTGTGGTGATGAAAATGCAATATTTTCAATTTACTTCCAAAAGTAAGTAGGGTGTAGCAGGAATTTATTGATAAATGTCAAAAAGAATTAACCAAGGTGGTATTATTATTTCAGAAACAATAATTATATTTGTTTTTATAAAATCACACTTATGAAAAAAGCCTTCTTGTTTTTAGCCGGATTAGTTTTAATTAGCCAGGTTACTCTAATCAGCAATTTAGGGGCTCAGGCATTTAGCAAAGGTGCATTTATTATTAGTTTATCAGAAGGGAGCACTCAAGCTCATTACACTACTACCCGCACAGATGGTTATCATACCAAAGAAAATGATGGAAATATAGATGGTGACCGTGACCCATTGACACTTGAATATGGACTTTCTAAACAATGGGGCATAGGGGTGAACCTTGGTGGGGATATTTTAAGAGTTGATGCAAAAAAGCATTATGATTTAACAACAGCCCAAAAACAAGTAAATGTTATAACCAGTGAAGCAACCGTAGATGTGCATTATCATTATCTGGTTTCAGAACGTACTGATTTGTCGGTTTTTGGATCAGTTGGACTTGCAGGGGTAATTTTAAAGGGTAATGAAGGGGATAGGGATTACCAGTATGTTTCAAGCGGTAGTCTGCTGAGGTTAGGTACACAGGCTAGGCAATACCTTACTAAAAGGTTTGGTATCCATGGTATGTTAAGTGTTTATGCTGCTAATTGCGCTATGGCCGATACAAAACACAATACAATTGCTACCAATACAGCAACCAATATAAAAGGCTATGCTCTTGAATTTGGAATATGTTATCGTTTGAGAGGGGTAAAACCAGCAAGTTCAAATCAAACGCCAAAATTTAAATCATAATAGCCTTACCGTAATTTAGTTCGAAAGTCATTTATTCTATTTAAGTTTGGTAGATAAAAGACATTGAGTATTCATGCCAGATAGAAAAAGTAGGGATGCCTTTACTCCTCATAATAAGGTCAATATTGTGAGGGGAGGTGCTGATTATTTCAATTTGCTGGAAGAAATCATAAATGGAGCTCAATTTTCTGTGCACTTTCAGACCTATATCTATGATGAGGATGAAACGGGTAAGAAAGTGGCTGAAGCTTTAATGAGGGCTGCAGTCAGGAATGTAAATGTCTACTTATTATTAGATGGTTATGCCTCTAAAAATTTGAGTAGTGAATTTGTTGAGCGACTACAAAATGCTGGGGTAAACTTCAGGTTTTTTAATCCTTTCTTTAAAAGTGAACATTTTTATTTGGCAAGACGCCTGCACCATAAGGTCATTGTTGCCGATTCTTCTGTTGGTATGGTGGCTGGCATAAATGTTAGTAACCGTTATAATGATATTGGTGAGATAAAGGCCTGGCTCGATTGGGCAGCCTATGTAGAGGGCAATATTTGCAAGGAAATGCATAATACTTGCGAACGGATTTGGAAAAGGCAATACCTATTTAAGCCACCTACCAAACTAAAAAATAAGATAATCGTTCCTGAATTTGAACAAGGATGTGAGGTAAGGATGAGGCGGAATGATTGGGTAATGAAAAAGATTGATATTACCCGCACGTATAAACAAATTTTCAGGATAGCCCAAAAAGAAGTATTGGTCATGACCAGTTACTTTTGGCCACCTAAGCGATTGCTAAAAGCTATGGCAAGGGCTAGTGCTAGGGGTGTAACCATAAAATTGGTTCTATCCGGCAATGCTGATGTACCTTTTAACAGGTATGCCGAAACATTTTTGTATGCGTATTTGTTGAGGAATAATATTGAGGTTTTTGAGTACCAACCTAATATACTGCATGGTAAGGTTACAGTTTGTGATGGGGAATGGTATACTTTGGGCTCTTATAATCTAAACAATATTAGTGCTTTTGCCAGTGTAGAAATGAATTTGGATGTCAAGGATGAGGTAACCGCAGGAGTATTAAGTGAACATATTAACCAAATAATTCGAAAAGACTGCATTAGAATTACACCTGATACTTATAAAGCAAATACTAACCCCCTAAAGCAATTTGCTTATTTTGTTTCCTACAATTTTATTCACTTCATGTTCTATCTGTTTACTTTCTATTTTGAACAGAAGAAGCTGCATAGGGCTAAACACCCTTAATTCGCTTTAGGAATAACCATAAAGATTCCCTGTTCCACCCGGCAAACCTTCCACGCTGAACAATCATTTTATTATTTTCAGGTTGGTCTAAAAAATAATGGAAGGCACATCTGGGTTGCTCCTCATTCCATCCATTCATTTCTCCAAAACGTAAAATGTTGAAAACCAAGGTGTCATGCCACATATCAGCGGTATAATAGCCGTTGGAGAATTTTATTAGGTTATCAGCATCTTCCTTATTCGTTGTGTTCTCTAGCAAATGGCGGTTTTTAGCATCGTAGTGGAATTTCATATTGGGCTGGTGGTCGAATAACGAGCGATAGCCTATGTAAAACCCAGAGTCGGACTCAGCAACTGTATACCACAATAGATTGTTTAATGGGGTAGGGGTCGTGAAATTTCTGTAATAAGTTTTGTGCTGTTTGGTGAGGCTATAGCGTACATCATATTCAATGCTCTGCTTGAATAGTATACCCAGAAAAAGGTATATACTACTGGTGATAAGCCCAATATTTACCCAAAAATTTCTTTTCAGGCTATCTTTTTTGATTATTAAAAGTGAAATAAATGCTAATGCAGGCCATATAGAAAATAGAGGGTCGGCAACATAAATTGTATTGAAGGATACCCTGTAATGGCTAAATGGCTCAAACCAAGCCGTGCCATAAGCATTGAATGCATCAATGAATATATGAACGAATACTTCTACGCCCCAAAATAGTAACCAATGCTTCAGGCTTAGATTTTGTTTCTTAAATATCCATCGTGATAAATAAGCCAATAATGGGGTTATCAGCAGTACAAAAAGGAAAGAATGGGTAAATGCCCTATGTGCCAACAAATCCCGGGTAGTAGGTAACCAGAAGGAGGCAACAAAATCGAGGTCGGGGATACTATTGGCAAACGCACCGAGGAATAAGGCTTTTTTACCTAGCTTTTTACCTGCAATAGCCTCACCTATACATGCCCCTAGAACTATATGCGTCAATGTATCCATCCCTTATAAAAAAATTGTTATAAATCCGGTTTCTAGCTCCACTACATCCCTTCTTATTATGAACTTATACATTCCTTTTCTTTGGAAATTCCGTTTGTCGAGTATTATTTTGGGATAATTGATATGGGGTATTTCATTAATTACATGGTTATGTTCGTTATAGAACTTTATGGAATAATTATGTTGCTTTATGTCATTTGGCATACTGATAACCACATGACCTGTGCTGGTATCTGTAGATAAAAAACGGGGTTTGGTTAATCCCGATGGATTTGTATCCGGGTCATCGAAGGTGATGGAAATTTTGCGGCTAGTGTTATTATGATTGGTACTAGTATCAAGATATTGCTTAGATGTTACCTGTAATGTATCCATGGCAAACGAGATAGCCACTTTAGGCTTTGTGGGGGTAGTTTGTTCGTTTGAAGGTGACGTGTTTTTATGGGAAATAGGTAGTTCATACTGATTTATTCTTCCATTTACAAGGTATTTTTGTAATGAATCGTTAGTTGGCAATTTTGGACGCATATTATCAATGTCACCTGATGGCACCGTTACTTTGCAGAGGTTTGATGCCCATTTTAGCCCGGATGTATAGAGTATACTTAATTTATAAAAATTGTTTCCTGCTATAGCATGTCCATCAACAAAGGCTTGTACCCCCTTATCCATTTTTTGAACCTCACCAATATTAGTGAAATTCCTGATACTATCTTGAGAATGTAAAACTGATATAGACTTAATGCCAGAATATTGGTTTGTCCAGCTAAGTATTACTATTCCCTTGTCGGTACTGCCAGATATGTCGGGCAATACAGGTTGGGATAGAGCCCAAAATGAAATGAACGACAAGCATAAAAGTAGTAACCACCTGGTAAACATCAATCAAACTTAGTTCAAAATTGGCAAATCTGCAATTTAGTAGGCCTTCATGCAAAAATCACCCTCTGTTTTTATAAACCATTGAGGTAAATAACTATCTTAGCCTTTCAACAATTTTACATGGGATTATTTACTAAAAAACCAATACACAGCCTGCTGCAGGATGCAAATGATGGCGAGCACTCACTTAAGCGGTCGCTTAGTGCAGGCAATTTGATCGCATTAGGGATAGGTGCCATTATCGGTGCAGGATTGTTTGTGCGTACCGCTGCTGCGGCTGCAAATAATGCTGGCCCATCTGTAACCTTAGGCTTCGTTGTAGCTGCTATAGGCTGTGCATTTGCCGGTCTTTGTTATGCAGAGTTTGCCTCAATGATACCGATAGCGGGTAGTGCCTATACCTACTCCTATGCCACTATGGGCGAGCTGGTGGCCTGGATTATTGGTTGGGACCTTGTGCTTGAATATGCCGTAGGTGCAGCCACTGTGGGTATAGCCTGGAGTGAGTACCTCAATAAATTACTGGAAATGTTTGGGTTGAGGGTCCCATATGAATGGTCCCACTCACCGTTTGAGTCCTTAACTGATGCTGCGGGTGTTCATCATGGTATGATGAATGTTCCGGCCCTCTTTATCATCTTTATGCTCTCCTTATTGCTTATTAAGGGTACCAAAGAGTCGGCGGTGGTAAACGGCATAATTGTAATATCCAAAGTAGCTATCGTAATTCTATTCATAGTATTGGGATGGGGATATATGCAACCGGCTAATCACACACCATATATCCCACCTGCATCCACAATTACTGATGCCCAGGGAGTAACACATAATTATGGTGGTATATGGGGTATCCTCGGTGCGGCTGGCGTAGTGTTCTTTGCCTTTATTGGTTTTGATGCGGTATCAACAGCTGCACAGGAAGCTAAAAATCCTAAAAAAGATATGCCGATAGGTATTTTGGGGTCTTTGGTAATCTGTACAGTATTGTATATTCTGTTTGCGCATGTGCTTACCGGTGTAGCCAATGTTAATGATTTCCGTACAGTGGGTAAGGAAGCATCTGTGGCCTATGCAATCAAAACATATATGGCTGGTTATGGTTGGCTGGCCAACATGGTAACTGTAGCTATTCTCTTTGGTTTTTCATCGGTTATTCTAGTAATGCTAATGGGACAATCTAGGGTGTTTTATTCTATGAGTAAAGACGGTCTGGTGCCTAAATTATTCAGCGATCTACATCCTAAATACAGCACTCCCTATAAGTCTAATCTGGTATTCCTTGTATTGGTTGGTGGTTTTGCTGCCTTCATACCTGGTGATATTGTTGGCGATATGACCAGTATTGGTACCTTGTTTGCCTTTATATTAGTATGTGCTGGTGTATGGATTTTGCGCATTACGAACCCTGAAATCCAGAGGCAGTTTAAAGTTCCATTGGTGCCGGTTGTATCTATTTTAGGTATTGTAGTTTGCGGTGCTATGATAGCAGGTTTAGGATGGACTAACTGGGCACGTCTTGGTGGCTGGTTAATAATCGGTTTGGTTATCTATTTCGGCTATAGTCGCAAGCATAGTAAGTTGAAGACTGATTAAATCATATTTATAAAATTTAAGTCCCTGTGCATTGCAAAACACAGGGACTTTTTTATGTATTAACCTGTTAGTTATTTGGATTGCGTGTTTTGATTGTATCCTAAACTGTGACCTTAATTCATGAGCCGTATTGTTTATGTGTGCATGTATTAAACCATGTTACAATTTTAATGTCTATTACTTATACAAAACAAAAAGCTATGGTCAATTTCAAATTTATAAAAACAGCTACTCTGGTTTTGGCTGCTTCGGTATTAACATTTTCATCTTGTAAACGTGGTGACAAAACCATAACAGATGTACTAACCAGCAATGATGATAACGGAGGGTATGCCACAGATGCAGCAAAGCTGGAATCGCATAGTAATGATGTGATTTCAATTACAGATGTGGCTGCTACTACTGGTAATTCGGGTTTAAGAACCACAAGTATATGTGCCACCGTAACATTCGATACATCTGGGTCTGCACATACTTTGACGGTAGATTTTGGTACCGGATGTACAGGGGCTGATGGTAAAACCCGTTCAGGAAAGTTGATTGTAGCCTATACCGGCCATTATAAGGACAGTGCAAGTTCACATACTATTACGAGTAGCAACTATACTGTAAACGGCCTGGACTTACGAGTGCATAAAACGGTGACCAATATGGGCAGGAATATTAGTGGCAACTATTATTATGCAGTTACGGTAAATGATTCTATAGTTTATGCTACAGATAGTATAGCAAGTTGGACAGGATCACGTAACCGCACCTGGCTTTCGGGGTATAGTACCTCAACAAGGACTGATGATTCCTATGAAATTACAGGTATTACTACTGTAACCCGTGCCAACGGTCATGTATTTGTTTTTACTATAACCTCTCCATTAAAGATTGTTTATGGGTGTGATTATATTGAATCAGGCACGGTATCTATAACCAGTAGCTCGTTCGCAGTTGGTAGAACCCTAAATTATTCTTATGGTGGGGGAGGTTGCGATAATCAAGCAATGTTGAGTTTCGGCACACACGATTATGTTATTACCTTGCGTTAAATATTTTTTGATTAAAACTACACAAACTCACAGGCGGGAATTCTTTCCTGCCTTTTTTATTAATTCGTAGCTTAGTTTCGATATTGCTGATAAGCTTATCACAATTGGGGGAAAAGATTCGCCTTATAAGGATGGAAATTTCTTTTTAATTGTTATTTTGCAGTTCTAATTCTAAAATTCACAAATATGGATACTCCTAAACAAAATGCCCCGGTTGAAACACCAAAAGCTGCACCTGCTGCCAAAAAAGCTGGTCCGGTAAGATTACCTTCAAAACCAATATCTTTCTCTAGCCAACCAGTTGCAAAAAACGGTAAGGCATCGAAAGTATCAGTAAATAAATCAAAGAAGGGGGGGGTGAACCTGATGAAGAAATTATCAGGTATGTAAGTTCTACTTTCTAAAATATTTTGTAGGGTTGACTCAAATTTAGATTTGTTTCAACCCTATTTTTTATTTGTGAAAGCTTATGCATTAAGGGAGTTTTCTTCCGTCGGGAAACAGGCCACTGCCACTACCTAGGCCAATCCTACGCCGAACACGAGCTGTAATTTTGGTTTATTCTAAACCAAACTAATCATGATTATGCTATCAATGAATTTACAAACTTGTATATAGAATTATTGACTGTTTCGGCGGCTTCCCATTGCACAAAATGGCCCGCATCGGGGATCATTTCTAGAAAGGCATAGGGTAGTTGCTTTACACCTTCTTTTGCCAAATGTTCCACCGACATGGGGTGTATGAGCTTATTTGGGATAAGGGCATCCTGGGTGCCGAATAGTACCAGAGTAGGTTGCTTTATTTGGGGTAGTTTGTCAAATACCGCATCCTCGAGCATGCTTTTGATACAGGCCTCAATCATTTTGCGGTATTGGTTGGGCTTGTAGGTTTTCATTAGTCCAGTAAGTTCATTGATCATATTTTCCATCTGTGGTTGGGTATGGAAAAAGCTTCGTTCAATGGTTTTGCGCAGGCTATGCTCGTCGCTTGAGATAAAATCGAGCATAGTAAGCGTATGGTAGTACATTGTTTTTTCTAAAACACTAAAACGTTCAAAACCAGCCGGAGCACACAATACCAATGAATCGGCACACTTTGGGTGATTGATTAGGGTTGTTAATGCAACCTGTCCACCCATAGAATGACCAACAAGGGTTACATTTTTCAACTGCAGCTCTTCAATAAAATTATTGATACTCTCGGCAAAGAATGCCATACTGTATTTGTGGCTATGTCTGTCGCTAAGGCCATTACCCGGTAGGTCTATTGCAATGCAACGGTAGTGCTTTTTAAGCAAGTCAATGTTTTTACACCATACATAAGCATAGTTGGCTAGTCCATGAACGAAAATAAGGGTTCTGGGGCCAGTACCTTCATCTATGTAGCTAATATTGCAATGGCCGGGTAGGTCTACGCTTTTGGTAATATATGGATATGTCATTCTCTATCAGAAACTTAATAAAAAGGTGCACTAAATTGTGCACCTTTTTAAAACTATGTAAATGTAATAATTCAGTAGTCAATTAACACCTTTCAATAATCCATTTTGCAACGAATGGTGCTAATTCTTTTTGTGATTTTCCACCAACGAATACACCAATGTGTCCGCCTGGGAATGGGTAATCTAATTTATCCTTGCTGCCAATCATGCTCATTACACCCTTTGTACTATCATTTGGTATGATATTATCTTCGGTAGCATAGATATTAAGGAATGGCATAGTTACATTTTTAAGGTGTACCCTGCGTCCGCCTAATTCAAACTCATCCTTTACCAACTTGTTATCACGGAACAGGTCCTTGATGTATTTCCGGTACATTTCACCTGGTATAGCTGGTAAATCAGATTTCCATTTTTCCATTCTCAGGAAGTTAAGCATCTTGTCTTTGTCCTCAAGGCTATCCATAACACCAATGTACTTGGTGATGTTCATACTTGGTTTCAACATACCGAATGCGCTGTCAATCAATTCACCAGGAATAGTTCCGTGTGCATCAACCATGGTATCAACGTCAATATATTTAGGCCATTTGTACAACATACATTTGCAGTCACTGAAATCGTAAGGTGCAACGTAGGTAGTTAATGATTTTAGTTTTTCAGGATAAAGAGCAGCATAAATCATAGAGAATGTACCACCCTGGCAAATACCCATTTTATGAATCTTATCTGTATTGTGGCGTTTCCTCAGGAAGTCGATAGCATCGTTCATATAGCCATCAATATAGTCTTCCATTGTTAAGTAGCGGTCGCTCTTGTTGTGGTAGCCCCAGTCCATAATATATATGTCCAGTCCGCTATCCAATAATTTTTTCATCAGACTGCGGTCAGGCTGGAGGTCAAGTACATCGTGCCTGTTGAGCATAGCGAATGATACAAGAACCGGAGTAGCGCATTTAGCAGGAGTGTCGCGCAGGTAATGAAACATTTTTATTTTGTCGCTCTGCCAAACCAGTTCCTTTGGCGTCATACCTATTTCCACCGTATCAATGTCCTGAAGTGTTTTGTATCCTTTAGCTATCTTTTC
>CANGSR010000122.1 GCA_947456055.1 Chitinophagaceae bacterium | reverse complement strand
TATTAGGTGTTTTTCATAGGATTAACGACAAATACCTACAAAACTATCTCAATGAATATTGCTACCGGTTTAATAGAAGGCATATGAAGGAAGCAATTTTTGACAGGTTGCTTGTAGCTGCTGTTTCATATACAAGCTATGGGTACGAAAAGGGATAATCATTAATAATTATTTTTAGCTAAACCTACGCATACCGCATTCTTTTAAATAACCCTCTAGGGTATCAGCAATGGTGTCCCAGTCAAAACGCTCTTTAACAAGTTTAGCACCACCTGTGCCCAGGGTCCGCCTTAATTCTTCGCTTGCCAACACATCAATTACACTCCTGGCAAATGATTCAGGGTCTCGTTGCATAATAGCAGCCTCACCACTTTTTGTACCTAAACCATTAAAACCAATTTGGGTACAAACTACAGGTATGCCCATAGACATGGCTTCCAGCACTTTATTCTGGGTTCCGGCTCCGAATCTTAATGGGGCTACTAATACACTGGCACTATCATAAGCATCAGCAAGGTTTTTAATAAATCCGGTAACCACAATATGATCATTAGCAAGTGCCAGGACTTTTTTTACTGGCCTTTGACCTGCTATTACAAATTTAGCTTTGGGAAATTCAGCCCTAACTATTGGAAAAATGTTTTCAGCAAAGTGTATTACGGCATCAACATTTGGTGCATAATCCATATTACCGGTAAAGAGTATTGTTTCATTGTGTGAGTAGTCGTGATTCCTGGGTGCAAAAGTAACCCGGTCAACACCATTGGGTAATAACCTCAGGTTGCCTGAGTGGTGCATTATTTCCAAGTAATCAAGGTCTTCATTAGAACATACAAGAGCTAAATTATATTCCTTCAAAACAGCTTCACTGGCTAAAACCCTTTTTTGTTCAATCTTTTCGAATATGGTTGCAAATACCCCCTTATTTACCATTCTGCGACGCTCCCAATAAAGAGAAAATGCATCGGGCAAGTCTAAAATCCTTGGTACTTCTTTGTAATTTGCCAAATAGGGCGACATGCGTAAATGTTGTACATGTACCGCATCATACTTATGCACCTCCAACATTTCATCAAGCTCATTCCTCAGTTTTGAGGATTGGAAATAGAGCACTTGAAACGGTGTAGTACTAAATGCCCCAACCAGACACTTTATTGCAGATTTCCATTTCGGGAGATAAACAAAATTAACTACATCAAAAATTTTCTCTAGCTCTGCCTTATAGGTTAAATCTTCCTTGGTTTGGGCAAAGGTGAGTAAATGGATTTCATGATTTGCCTTTAACCTCTTGGCGAGGTTATATATTTTCAGTTTGTCGCCTCTATATGGCGGATAAGGAACCCGATTAGCAAGAAACAGGATTTTCAATTCGGTAATTAATTTGAGGTAAATTTAGTTAAAAACAATAATATTATATGAGAAAACAGAAAGTTAGATCACTTTCTTCCCAATATCTCATGGCCCAATTTGTCTCTTTTGGTTTGCAGGTAAAACTGATTATGAATATTAGGTTTAATTTCAAGTGCCACATTATCTACAATTTCAAGTCCATAGCCAACTATACCAGCCCGCTTACGTGGGTTGTTGGTCATTAGGCGCATTTTTGATACACCAAGATGCCTTAGTATCTGTGCGCCTATACCGTAGTCTCTCTGGTCGTTTTTAAAACCTAGAGCCAGATTGGCTTCCACTGTATCTTTGCCTTCTTCCTGAAGTTTGTATGCCTTTAGCTTATTAAATAGGCCAATTCCCCTACCCTCCTGATTCATATAAAGCACTATGCCTTTACCCGCTTCCTGCACCATTTCCATTGCTTTGACCAATTGGTCACCGCAATCGCAACGCAGGCTATGCAGAATATCTCCAGTAAAACATGAACTATGTACCCTTACCAATACCGGCTCATCCTTCTCCCATTCGCCTTTTATCAAAGCTAAGTGGGTTTCACCTGTGTTAGTTTGTTTAAAGGCTACTAATTCAAAATCACCATGTTTAGTTGGCATTTGCACCCTTACCTCTTCCTTAATCAGGGTTTCAGTTTGCAGACGGTAAGAAATTAGGTCTTTAATTGAAATAATCTTTAGATCGAATTTCTTAGCTATTTCCATTAGTTCAGGCAACCTTGCCATAGTGCCATCGTCATTCATTATCTCCACTAGTACACCTGCTGGTTCGAAACCTGCAAGACGAGCCAGGTCAACAGTTGCTTCAGTATGGCCTGAACGCCTCAATACGCCATCATCCTTAGCCCTAAGTGGGAATATATGCCCCGGACGACCCAAATCTGAAGGCTTGGTAGAGGGGTCTATCAATGCCTGAACTGTCATTGCCCTATCATGCGCCGAAATACCTGTTGTACATTCATGGCCAATAAGATCAACTGAAACTGTAAATGGAGTTTGATGGAGTACTGTATTATTTTCCACCATTAAATTAAGATTCAAATCTCTGCAACGGCTTTCGGTAAGTGGTGCACAAATAAGTCCCCTACCATGCTTGGACATAAAATTGATTATTTCGGGAGTTACATTCCTTGCAGCGGTAACAAAATCTCCTTCATTCTCCCTGTCCTCATCATCTACAACTATCAGTAGTTTCCCCTTTCTAATATCTTCTAACGCAGATTCTATTGTATCAAGCATGACCTATATTTAATAAAGGTGCAAAGGTAGTCCAAACTAAGTCAAAAGTTAAAAGTGAAAAGTTAAAAAGGAATAGAGAATTTATATAGTACCAAATGAAAAAACGCCCCAAAACCTAAAAATCAATATTTCAATGCACAAAATTGCCAGCACATTTTTTTGAGCCAATATTTAGAAAAACAAAGCTAAAAGTTTACATTTGCACCATAACAGAATTAAACATGGATCACGGTACACATTCGCATCAACCAAAAGAAAATAAAACCATTATTCCTTTCAAAAATGGCTTTTGGCTGGTAGTTATTATAGTAGGCCTATTTATTGCTGCGCTCAACTTTATCCAGGCCGAAAAGGGTGGTGAAGAGGGAGAAGGAAAAGAAAAGACTGAGATGAAGGGTGGTCATGAGGCTACGGGCGAAAAAGAGGGTAAAAAGGCTGAAGAAGGTAAAAAATCAGAAGAAGCTAAGCCAGCAGCTGAAGCTCCTGCTGCTGAACATAAATAATTGTTGTTGAAATCTTCCAGGTTTTTCACAATTCAACAATAATAAAATGATTAATAGCGTTGCATCATTAGTATACAACGCTATTAATTTATTGTCTATTCTACAATATTATACTTTCACTTAAAATAATTCATAAAAGTCAAATGAATACAAATGATGTGATAGTAGTTACCGGGGCTGCCGGTTTTATAGGTAGTTATCTTACAGGCTACTTAAATGAACTAGGTTATACACAACTTGTATTGGTAGATGACTTTTCTAATGAGCATAAATCACCCAACTTAAAGGATAAAAAATACATTCATAAGGTTCACAGGGAGCAATTTTTCGATTGGATTAAAAGCCATCCCGGTTTAATCAAGTATGTATTCCATCTGGGTGCCCGTACCGACACCACCGAGATGGACTATGAAGTCCATAAAAAGTGGAATCTAGATTATTCCAAAAACATTTGGGAGGTATGCAGTCAATATCACATCCCACTGGTCTATGCTTCTTCAGCAGCTACTTATGGCAATGGCGAATATGGCTATGAAGATAATCATAACATAATAAAGGATTTGAAGCCGTTAAATCCCTATGGTGTATCTAAGAACGAATTTGACATCTGGGCATTAAATCAACCACAATGTCCGCCATTTTGGGCCGGTCTTAAATTTTTTAATGTTTTTGGCCCTAATGAATACCATAAGGGTCGTATGGCATCAGTAATAATGCATTCTTTCAACCAAATAAAAACTAATGGGGCTGTAAAATTATTCCGTTCACATAATCCTGATTATAAGGATGGGGAGCAGATTCGGGATTTTATTTACGTGAAAGATGTGGTGAATATCTGTGTTTGGTTAATGGAAAAACAAACCGAATCTGGATTGTATAATACGGGTACTGGAAAAGCACGTACTTTCCTGGCGCTGGTTAGGGCAATCTATTCAACCCTGGATATACCTGAAAATATCAATTTCATAGATACCCCAATCGACATCAGGGATAAATACCAGTATTTCACTGAGGCAAACATGCAAAAACTGAGGGCTGTAGGATATGACAAATCAATGTATACATTAGAGGAAGGAGTGAAAGAATATGTTACCGATTTCCTGCTAACAAATACGTATTATTAATCATACAAAAGCAATACCAAATTCTTAATTAAATTCTAAACTACCTGATTTAACCAGCTTTTTGATTTACCTTCATACAAGTGAATCAAAAGCAGCTTTATTGCGCTACCCTACTTTTTTCCTGCTGTGATTTATAGTAATACTCAATTCAAAATACAATCCCTTAATGCTCATACTTCTTCAATGGTGAGCCTGGTTCAGACAAGAAATGTTTATAAACCATATTATCAGCTAGGGAAGGCATTAACTTATTGAGCCAAACTGCCAGAAAACCTTGCGAAGTCATCACAATAGTGCGTTTCTTCTTTTCTGCCCCATCCAATATTCTTCGGGCACATTCTTCAGCACTCATCAGTTTATTTTCTTCCAGTGGGGTTTCTGCTTGAGCACTACCATCACTGCTTCTGGCCACGTTTCTTATATTTGATGCGGTGAACCCTGGTGCAACCCACATAACATGTACGCCGGTATGCAACAATTCGGTGCGCAATGCCTCCATAAAACCATTTAATGCAAACTTTGATGCTGAATACCCTGTTCTGGCAGGTAAGCCTCTATAACCTGCTATTGACGATACACTACTTATAATTCCTTTGCTCTTGATGATATGGGGCAATGCGAATTTTGTGCAATACACTGAGCCCCAAAAGTTAATATCCATCAGTTCCTTTATTACCGATAGTTGGGCTTCGTCGAACAATGCCCGCATGCTAATACCAGCATTATTAATAAGTACATCTATACCACCCCACTTGTTATATGTAGCATTAATAAATGCCTCACAATCACCTTCAATACTCACATCGGCTTTAAAACAAAACAAATTGTCACCTGTCTTAAACTGGCTTTCCAATTTGGATAGATTGCGGGCACATACAGCCACCCTGGCACCACGTGCTAAAGATAATTCTACCAATGCCTTACCTATACCTGAACTACCCCCGGTGATAACTATTACCTTATTTTTTAATGAATACATAGCCAAAAAGTATTGCCCAAAGTTAATTGGAATTAGTGAATGAGTAAAACAGCGAGTTCACACCAAGAGTTTGACTCTGGGTTATTGACCCTAAATACTAACCCTCTACCGATTTTAATTGCAAATAAAGTCGGCTTATAAGGAAATAGAGACTAAAATCATACTAAACCCACTCATTTTAACAATCTAAATGGAGCTAAAAGCCTATTCTATGGCTATTTACAAGTACCTTTGCACGTTCAAATCAAAATTTATATCATGCCAGGTTTTACTGTAGCTATTGTAGGCAGGCCTAATGTTGGGAAATCAACATTATTTAATCGTTTGCTGGAACAGCGCAAAGCCATTGTTGACGACCAAAGCGGTGTAACCCGCGACCGTCAATATGGGATAGCAGACTGGTGTGGCAAAACTTTCAACGTTATTGATACGGGTGGTTTTGTTGCCCATACTTCTGATGTTTTTGAAGTAGAAATCGCAAAACAGGTTCAGATAGCTATTGATGAGGCCGACCTGATTTTATTTATTTGTGACACCACCACAGGAATTACATCGCAGGATGAGGATATGGCCATTTTATTGCGCCGGTCCACAAAGCCTGTATTGCTTGTTGTAAATAAGGTAGACAATCAGGAAAGGGCACTTTATGCTACAGAGTTCTATGCACTTGGTTTTGACAAAACATTTATGGTTTCGTCAATTTCAGGAAGTGGTACCGGCGAGGTTCTAGACGAACTGGTATCTTATATAGTTGAAGATGCCACCCCAAATGACCTTGACAAGGACGGCAACCCAATGGCCAAATTCGCAATCATTGGTCAGCCTAATGCAGGAAAATCGACCTTGTTGAATGCCCTGGTAAGTCAGGAAAGAACTATTGTATCTAGTATAGCAGGAACAACAAGGGATACCATACATACCCATTATAAGCTTTTTGGTAAAGAATTTATTCTTATTGACACCGCAGGTATACGTAAAAAGAAAAACGTTCATGAGGATTTGGAGTTTTACTCTGTAATCCGGGCCATTAAGGCGATGGACGAAGCTGATGTATGCATGTTGATTATTGATGCTGAGGTAGGTGTTACAGCCCAGGATGTAAGCATATTCAGTTTGGCTACTGGCAAGGGCAAGGGTGTGGTGATTTTGGTAAATAAATGGGATCTCGTGAAAAAGGAAACCAATACTGCCCGTGACTATGAGAAGAACCTAAAAGAAAAACTGGAACCATTTACTGATGTTCCGGTTATTTTTATTTCTGCGTCAGAAAAAACAAGGATTTTCCAGGGAATGGAGAAAGCACTCGAGGTGTTTGAAAACCGCCAAAGGAGGATTACAACATCAGTATTAAATGAAATAATGCTGAAGGAAATAGAGCGTTACCCTCCTCCATTCTCCCGTGGTTATGCAATTAAAATCAAATTCTTGCAACAGGTACCAACTGCGGTTCCATCATTTGCATTTTTCGCAAATCACCCTGATGCCGTGAAACAACCGTATAAAAACTTCCTGGAGAATAAATTGAGGAGCCACTTCAATTTTAGTGGTGTACCTGTAAGGATATTCATGAGAAAGAAATAGGGAATAGGCTATAAATAAACAAACCGACACAAAAACTTTCATTTTTCCATTTTTGCATTTTGAAAACCAGAACACTCAAAACAAATAAGGTAAACATTATTACCCTTGGCTGCTCCAAAAACATGGTTGACAGTGAAGCACTCGGTGGACAACTGATGGCTAATGGAATCAATGTTATTCACGAAAACCGTAAGCGCGACCATAATATAGTGGTTGTGAATACCTGTGGTTTTATTGACAAAGCAAAAGAAGAAAGTGTAAATACCATTCTGGAGCAGGTGGAATTGAAACGTGCCGGCAAGCTCGATAAGGTTTATGTAACCGGTTGCCTTAGCGAAAGATACCGCCAAACACTCACAGATGAAATTCCTGAAGTAGATGCATGGTTTGGCACCATGGAGTTGCCTCAAATGTTGAAACAGTTTAATGCCGATTATAAGGCCGAACTGGTAGGTGAAAGATTATTAAGTACCCCAAAGCATTATGCTTATCTGAAGATAGCCGAGGGTTGCAACCGTACTTGTTCATTCTGTGCCATACCTTTAATGAGGGGTGGCCATGTATCTAAGTCAATAGAAGAAATAGTAACAGAGGCCAAAAGGCTGGTTAAAATGGGTGTAAAAGAAATTATGCTCATTGCCCAGGAACTAACCTATTATGGCCTTGATCTTTATAAAAAACGTGCTCTTTCCGACCTGCTTAAGCATTTATCTGATATAGAAGGGCTTACCTGGATCAGGCTACATTATGCCTACCCACATAAGTTCCCATTAGACATTTTGGATGTAATGCGGGAGCGGGACAACATTTGCAATTACCTTGATATGCCTTTGCAGCACATTTCAGACCCTATGCTAAAGGCGATGAAAAGGCAAATAACAAGAAAGGAAATTGTAGACCTTATTGGTAATGTGCGTGAAATAGTGCCGGGAATTTGTATCAGGACTACCCTAATAGCGGGTTTCCCTGGTGAAACAAGGGAAGATGTTGAAGATCTGAAGCAGTTTCTGGAAGAAACAAGGCTTGACCGTGTAGGTATCTTTACTTATAGCCATGAGGAAAATACCAGTGCCTACGAACTTGTTGATAATATTCCGGCTGAAGAAAAAGAAGCCCGTGCCCAGGAAATAATGGAGACCCAACAGGAAATTTCACTTGAAAAGAACCAGGAAAAAGTTGGCAAAACATTTAAAGTAATCATAGACAAAAAAGAAGCTGGCCGCTACCTTGGCAGGACAGAGTTTGATAGTGTGGAAGTAGATAATGAAGTAGTAATAACCCATTCTAAACCATTACCAATTGGTGAATTTGTAAATGTGCGAATTACAAAAGCCTTTGACTATGACCTGGAAGGCGAGGTAGTATAAATTACCAAAACTATACTTGTATAAAATAATTATTGCAAAACAATCGTTCCCGGTGGATTAATATTGCTGTAATATCCTATTTTTGAAAAATCTAAAAAATCATTCAAAAATTTCACTTACTACAATGAAAAAAATCTACACACTACTTGCTGCCTGCATATTGAGTGGTTCAGCATTTGCACAAATTCCAAATGCAGGATTTGAAACCTGGACTAGTTCAGGGAGTTATGATATGCCTACCGGGTGGGATAATATTAATACATTGACATCCCTTGCCTCAGTTTATACTTGTACAAAAGGCACTCCAGGTGCGCCAGGTGCCAGTTATCTGAAATTAGTTTCCAAAACAATGCCATTAGCCGGGGCAGTTCCAGGTGTAGCTGTTAGTGGGTTGATAAATACAACAACTTTCTCACCAAAATCGGGCTTTGCTTGCACTGCACGCCCACAGAGTCTTACTGGCAATTGGCAGTACATGGCTTATGGTGCTGACCAGGGCCGTATAGTTGTATTATTGTCAAGGTGGAATACAGTTGCTAATAAAAGAGACACCGTTTCTTATACTAATTATCTTCTACCAGGCATGGTAATGAGTTGGGCTCCATTCTCCATCCCACTTACTTATCAAATGAATAAATACCCCGATACAGCCATTATAGTATTATCATCCAGCGGCACTACTCCAGTTGCAAATAGTTATCTGTATGTGGATAGCCTTGGGTTTTATGGCTCAGTATCAACAGGTATAAGCCTATTGAACAACGAATTAGCATCGGTAAAACTTTACCCTAACCCGACCTCAAATACTACTACCCTATTATATAACAGTGCAATGGCAAACATGATAAACATTAGTATTGCTGATATCAATGGCAGGACATATTTGGATAAAAAGATAGCAATTAACAAAGGAGAAAATAATATCCCTCTTAATACTTCAGGCTTTCCAGCAGGTTTGTATTTAGTAAGGGTTGATGATGGAGAAGATACTCAGACTGAAAAGCTGATAATTGAATAATAATAGAGGGTTTATCTTAGTAAAATGAAGCCACTGAGAATCATTTAAACTACATCAGGACTAAATCAGGTACCCTTATAAAAAGGTGCTGTCTCTAACTTTAGAGACAGCACCTTTTTTATTTATTACCGTATAAAATCCCTGTTAAACTTCCGGTTTTGTAAATATCGATTACCCAGGACAGCCAACCATGCTGAACCAGTGCCAACTATCGCACCTATTAAAATATCAGAAGGATAGTGCATACCTAGATCCATACGTGAATAGCCTACTGTTGCAGCCCAGGTATAAGCCGGCACTACAACATACCATTTGGGATAAAGACGACTGATATTTGTTGCAGTACAAAATGCAAATGAAGAATGCCCTGAGGGGAATGAAGGGTCTTTGTCGTATTGGTAATTTTGTATGTCTGGGTAGGTTTTATAGGGTCGAGGCCTATTTATGGCATATTTCATACCAAATGTAAGGATAGTATTTATTCCAAGCCCTTCAATCGCCTGCCACCCTTTGCGCACCATTATCTTATCCCGCTTTTTATAACCAGCTACTAGTTCACAAATTGGTACAATACCTGATATTGGGTAAACTGAATTTGTCAAACCTGTCATTACCCCATCTAACGATTGGTTTCTATTTAGATTTATATCCCTCAAAATCCGGATATCTGAATTCTGCGCCTGTACAAGAGATGTCTGAAATAATAATGTCAAACTATACAAGCAAATCAATTTGAAAACACAACGTATCATTACCATAGCTTACAGATCTTTACCCAAAAATAATAATAAGCCACAAAATTACCCTAAACACCAACAATATTCACACTCTATTCACATAGCGATTTATTACCAAACAAGTTGCGATAAAGTATGCTAATATTGCAGGTTTAGATAAATTTTCTCAAAATTCAGCTGCTTTGTTCTACTTAAGGATGATTTAGGGCCCAAATTGATTTTCATCATACACAGTTCCAATTAATAAATGACCCTTTTACGGGTATATACAGGTCAATTAAGACCCGGGAAAATTATCCAATGCCAACCAGCCGTTTGAATTATTAATAATTTACCCTTATCTTAGCGCAAATATCTTTGTATGAAGAAAAGCCATTCAATAGTTAGTTTAGTGCTGGTATGTTGCCTTATTTTTAGTAGCTGTATTAAAAACACTCCTTATATTACATCTGTAAATCCATCTATGTCGGCCACTATTGGTGGTAATTATAATTTCATAGCTAATACTACCTGGATTTCTACCCTTGATACACAGGTTCATGATTCTACAACCACGTTGGTAATTACCGGTACTTCATCAGATGTTGCATTTCCTGTTGACAGGATTCAGCTAACCATTACTAAGTATAAAGAAGTAACAGGAACCTTTGGTATTGTAACTGGCGATGCAACAGCCTATTATTACCACAATGGAATTTATTATACAGCTTTAGGAGGCATTGTTTCCATTACCCATGTTTATAGTGATAGGCTTGTAGGTTACTTCAATTTCATCAATAGTAATAGCACATTGAATGTAACCAATGGGGCATTTATAGTTTTAAAACCTTAGTATACCAAAATCCAAAAAATAGCGTTTATAATTACTACCTGAATTGAAGAATCATAATTCTTGATGTTAATTCAATATTTGTTGTGATAGGAATTTAATAGGCGTTATTAACTACTTATGAAAAAGTTAGGGATATTCTTTGTCATACTTTCATTTTTTGCCCTGTCAAATTGCACTAAAGCAGCGGGTCCGGCAAATGGTAAAAGTGTACAACAAAATAATCACCTCGATTCAACCGTCTCAATTAGTGCCGATATTAATGATGTAAAATGGCATACAGATTCTGTTTTTGGTTATAACATTACTTCATCAGGCAACGATAGCACTAAGGTAAATCTTGAAATTATAGCCACTGATAAGGCTACATCAACAAGTATGATATTTTATATCACCAATTTCTCTGGTGCTAATACCTATATAATCAATCCCCCATATAATTCAATTACTTATTACACCGGGTCTGTACGACATTTAGCCACATCGGGACAGATTGATATGAAGGTAAATTTGATAACCTCGGGCAAGGATACTGCCTATTCCATAACCGGCACCTTCAGTTTTATAGCCGACACGTTTAATGTTACCAATGGAATGTTTGATGTTGCCAGGCCATAACTATTTTTAACAGTTACTATGCAATATGGCAATCTATAGCTTACTAATAATCACATTATTATTTGCAGGCTTAAGCTTATGGATTCTACATAAATATGCTTCGGGCTCAATATATAATAGCTACCCCATATATCTATTGGCAACTGCTATGTCCACTTTCATTTACCTATATGGTACCTGGGTATTAGTGTCGGTTTATCTTAAATATGCATTTTTAACAATCTTTACTTTTCACCTCATTTACTGCCTTATTTACAGATCAAATCCTGATTCCCCCAAAAATCCAAAAATCAGAAAAGCACTAATAATATTCATTACCAGTCTTTTCACTACCCTATCCTTGTTATTTTTTACTGGTACAATCAGAAAACCCTATACAAAAATCAACCTGGCTCTTCCATTCAAGCATGGCAAATACTTTGTTTTTCAGGGTGGTAAAGGACTGCCAACCAACCTTTTTCATTACAAAATTAGGGGTACTATACTGGCAATGGATATTGTGAAGTTGAATAAATGGGGGAATAGGGCCAATAGTGTATTTTCAAAAGACCTTAACGATTACGAAATATTCAATGACACCCTCTATAGCCCTTGCAATGGTATAATTTCGAAAACCCAGAATAATAACCCCGATAATATACCTCCCAACCATAAACGAGGACCTACCAACACCAATCAGGTATTAATAAACGGTGGTGATTTCTATGTATTTATGGCTCACCTTAAGTTTGGATGTGTATTTGTGCATGAAGGTCAAAAAGTGGTAATTGGCCAGCCACTAGGGCTTGCCGGCAATTCAGGTTTTAGCCTGGAGCCACACCTGCACATACAAGCCCAGGTAAATACCCATCAAAACATCCCATGGTACAAAGAAAGCCCAATGCACATTACATTCAATGGCAAAGTCTATGGGCT
>CANGSR010000121.1 GCA_947456055.1 Chitinophagaceae bacterium | reverse complement strand
GCCTCCATAACATCAACACCTGCTTCGAAGCTAATCTTGCTATTGCAGGCATTCCAGTTCCTGTAGGTAGCATCTGGTATTATGCATTGTTTCAGGTATTCCTTAGTGCCTTCCAGCAATGATAGCTTTGAATAGTATAACTCAGCTGATAACCCATTTCCTTCGGCCATTTCGATCAGGTGCCCTGCCAAACCAAAACCGGTAACATCGGTCATTGCTGTTACTCCCTTGATTTTACCCAAGGATTCACCAATTGCATTCAGTTGGGTCATGCTGGTAATTAGGGATATTAAATGTTCATTTGTAATATGGCCTCTTTTTTGGGCAGTACTTAATATTCCGGTGCCTAGTGGTTTGGTCAGGAACAAATAATCACCCGCATTTCCTGTGGAATTCTGTTTTAGGTTTGAATTGTTACATATACCATTTACAGATAGTCCGAAAATTGGCTCTGTAGAATCGATACTATGGCCTCCTGCAAGTGGGATACCAGCAATCTGGCATATACTCCTCGCTCCTTCCAACACCTGGCGGGCTACACTGACTGGTATTTTTTCTATTGGCCAGCCCAGAATGGCTAATGCCATAAGCGGGGTGCCACCCATTGCATATACATCGCTGATCGCATTTGCTGCTGCAATACGGCCAAAATCAAAGGCATTATCTACAATCGGCATAAAGAAGTCGGTAGTGGATATCAGAACATTACCATTACCCATATCATAAGCCGCTGCATCATCGCTTGTCTGGTTGCCTACCAGTAAATTGCTGAACTGTGATTGGTCAGTGTTGGTTTCCAATATTTCTTTCAGCACAGCTGGTGCTATTTTGCAGCCACACCCGGCCCCCCGGGAAAATTGGGTTAATTTGATTTCATTTTCTGTTGTATCCATATCCAAAGTTACTTTCACTAACGAAAGATGCAAAATGTATTTGATTTTAGTGGCGATTTAAAGAATTGCACCAGAAATTCAGAAATAGGTCATTTTATTTTTGGAATTTGGCGTAATGATTATAAATTTGATATAAGTTCATGCTTTCAACATTGGATTATTATACCTTAAGAAATACACCTTATGTTTACCCGGAAAATTGTCCTTCTGGCAATTGCAATATTGTCAATTTGTTTTGTGTTTGCCACAGATGCCTATCACGAATGGATGTTTGTGAAAATCCTTGGGCCAGGCTTTAATATACTGGATCAGGTTGGGAATACAGAAACCGAACACCGTATGACTGCCCGTTTTGGGATATCTTATCCCATTTACCGAAATATCAGGTCTACCATTTCCCGTATGGAGCCAAATAATGCAACTGTCTTATTACCGCCAAAAGGCTATCTAAAGGATAGGAAATTGGCCGTTGCTTTTGAAATTGTAGAACCTGCTGTCTTTTATTATTTCACTGGCTTAAATGGGGTGGATGTTAATAGCCCCGACTTATCTAGGGCAGGTTGGGCAATTGATGTCATTAACCGTGAAGTAGGCGTTAGGAAGCTGGCACGTAAAGAAGAAAGAGATTCATTAATCGCTATTTTTAAAAAGTATCAAAACTAGGTTATGAATTTCTCCGGACTACTATTTTTGATTTTTGCCCATTTTTTTGCTGGAAAAGGAATCCTGCGTCTTTTTAAGATAGAATTACCAGTTTTCCAACAGATATGTTTATCATTTATGATTGGTGTGCCTGTTATCTCGTTTGCACCTTGTTTTGTGCAACTTATGGGTTTACCTATTGTGATGAATACTATGGTTGCGTCAACAATCATAACTACATTGATTTGTAGCCTGCCACTTGTTTTTCCGTTCAGGAAGCCGCGTATGATGGTATTTGCGATGCCTAAAATTTACGAGGTGCCTTTTTTGGTAATCATTGTTTGCCTGTTAATCATTAGTGCTTGGAGGGCTTGGTATTTTCCGCCTACTGCAAGAGATGTTCTTTCCGGTCCCGAGTTGTTGGCTGAATATGCTGTGAAGGAAAAGAACATGATTAATTCTGTTTTCACTATTGATCTTAGAACAACCAATAATTATTTCAAATCGCCATACCTTACCTGCCTGCAAATATTGTATAAGATACTTGTTTGCCCATTCGGTCAACTATGGTTAACTGTATTATCTACCAGTTTTGTTTGCTGGTTGTATGTGGTTATCAGGGAAAAATGCCACCCTTTATTATCCGCTTTCATCGTGTTTTTCTTCCTTATTACACCTGATGTGTATAGCTATAGCTTCATCATATTATACGACTATAGCAATATGGTGTTTTTCTTCTGCGGGTTTTATTTCCTTAGTGGGTTTTTAACATCAGGTAAGTTAAATGAATTACTTTTTGCTTCTTTTTTATTTGGCCTCGCAACTTACATAAGAACTGAAACACTTATATTGGTAATGTTTATTATCCCACTCCTTTTGTTTTATTTCTATAAGCGAAAGGCAAGCTGGCTGGATATTGGTAAGTATAGTATTATACTTGTGTCATTTTCTGCAATACTCTATTTTGTATGTATTGATGTATTCGTGAAGAAATTTGTCATTATTCCTCTTGATATTAAGAGCCAGGTAAACCCTAATCTGTTTGATCTTTCAGTATTGGTGCAACGTTTTCTGGACATGAATTTCGCTTTAATATTCTCAGCTTCAGGCCTGGGTACTTTTGCCTATTTCATTTATTTCTTTTTTATTCTCTTTTTTGTAGACCTTATATTTTTCAGGAAAAGGTATAATCACGAAGCAAGAATTGCATTGTATGGTGTAACAGTTATTTATTTTGGTGTGCCTTTTTTAGGTTATCTACTACCCCTATTCGATCTTGGTAATACCACCAAGAGGGCATTATTTAAAGCAATACCTTTAATGGTATGGTATATTAGTAATGGTGGTTTATTCAGTTTTCTTTCAGAAAAAATAAACAATTTTGAGCTTGGTATAAGCAAACCTATAAGTGCTGTAACTGCGCCAAAAGTAGCCGTAAAAGTGCAGGTGACTCCTAGATCTAAAAGGAAGTAGTTGTGGAACAACCAATTTATTTGGGATAAGGTATACATTATAAATTCAGGACTAACAGCCCTGGATTAAAATTTAGTCGGCATTAAACGAATGCCAGAGCTTATTTGGTTACAAACACACTTATGTTATTTCTTCTTGTGTTTAGCTTTTCTGATATGAATGATTGATTTCTTCTTTTCCTTCTTTACCTCTTTTTTCACTTCCTTATTTTCTGTTTTAGGTTTTGACGGATTATCATCGTAAGTTTTGGGCACTTTTGGGTCGGTGATGACAATATAATCTCCGTTTTTCTTATAATCATCCCATTTAATATTTGGGAAGGTACTATCACAATCTGATGATATGATAAGGGTCTTAATTTTTTTGTCGTAATTTTTTAATTGGGCTGCGGCACCGAATCCTTCATCACTATGGAATCGTCCATTAACCTGAAACACTTTTTTATGTCTGTTTGCCTTACCCAATTTTCTATAATCGAATATAGAATAAGCCATAGTAGCATCCCATAATGATTGGGCCATAACCAGGTTAAACTCACCCATCATCATCATCATAGGGTTAGCCTTTGCAGTATCTTTTCCCTTGTTTTTGGAGGTATCAGCCGCCGCAGGGCCATGTATAGGTATGCCTGTTAATTTATCGTGATACATGCCTGATGCGGTATCATAAGGAACCGGAGCGAAGTTGACCCTGGATTCAAAAGGTAACCCCATCAGTGCCAGCTGGCCCTTACGCCCTGCAATATTTGTGTACCTTGAGGGTGCATTGGCGCAGATTACATCAATCTTATTCTCCTTTGCAAACTCTACCATTGGCCTGTAATCCCGGTAATTACCCCAAACCCTTGCATCCTTCTTGAAGTATTTTTCCTGAACCAAACCTGTAAGGTATTCATTCATTGTGGTTTGCACATCACGTTCAAACATTTCCATAGATAGGGTGGTATTCGCACCATATTGCTTGTACATCTTCTCCAGGATTGTTTTTTCAAGGTAATGGTCCACGCTGTCATTATGTTCCTCCCCAAAGAATAGTACATCGTTGGTGGCCATATCTGTAATTATTTCATCCAGTTTTATTTCCTTATTCGCCTTAACAGAGAATATTTTGTAATTGCTTTCTCCCAGTTTGTCCTGGGCGGAAACCAATATTGGCATAAAAGCAAGTGCATAAATCAGCTTTTTCATATAAATGGACTATTTGAGTCTAAAACTAGTCTTTTCCGTTGGCTTTTTCTATGATGGTAAAATAGTAGGCTATTTAAAATCCCTGATGCATTTTGGGAATCGGTTTCAAATTGAATTCCTATTCATTGATAGGTCAGGTATTTGCATAAAAAAAGGTGAGTAGAAATGCTCCGCTCACCTTTTAAAAATTTATTACCATGGGGCATCCTCATCGGGTGGGGGTGCCGACTTCCTGAACGGCGATGCCGCACCCGGGTCTTCATCATCCCAATGGCCATCATTTACCTTCGATTGTAATGTCTGGAAGCCACCGGGTATAAATAATTTCGAACTATTGAAATCGCTTGAATCCCTACGGATACCTGCCTGTGGATTGTCCTTAGGTTGTCCACCACCGGGTCCGCTGCCATTCCCTCCGCCACCGCCGCTGTTGCCACCGCCAGTGCTTGGGTTAAACGAGCTTAAAGTATCCTCTTCCATATCCACAAAACGCTGGTATTGCTTTATAAAGCGCACCTTCTCCATTCCGGTGCTACCATTTCTGTGTTTGGCTATATGTATCTGCGTTTCGCCTTCCACTGTTTCGCCCATAGCATCATTGGTTATACCATGGTACTCCGGACGGTAAAGGAACATTACCAAATCGGCATCCTGCTCAATGGCTCCCGACTCACGGAGGTCACTCAACTGGGGTACTTTAGATTCTTTTCTTGATTCCACCGAACGGTTAAGCTGCGAGAGTGCTATAATTGGCACCTCAAGCTCCTTTGCCAGTCCCTTAAGGTCACGGCTTATTTTACTGATTTCCTGCTCACGGTTACCGCCTTTTTCCACACTACCCTGCATCAGCTGTAGGTAGTCAATCAGAATCATCTGGATATCGTGTTTCTGTTTTAGCCTCCTTGCCTTAGCACGAAGCTCGAATATATTAAGGGCAGCCTGGTCATCAAGGAATATTTTTGCCTGGGCCAGTTTGCCCATCCGCTGCGACATCTGTATAAATTCATGCTCAGCCATCTTACCACGGGTAATGGCTTCCATGCTCACATCAGTTACAGCACTCAGCATCCTTTTTACAATCTGGCCCGCACCCATTTCTAATGAGAACACAGCTACTGGGAACGCCTTGCCGGGGTTCATGGCCGCATTCATGGCCAGGTTTAGGGCAAATGCCGTTTTACCAACAGATGGCCTTGCCGCAAGGATAATCAAGTCGGTTTTTTGCCAGCCTGCCGTTAGCCTGTCCAGGGCTACAAACCCCGATGGCACACCGGTTATATCATCCGTCTTTTTACGGTTTTCATCTATTTCATTCATTGTGGTCACCAATACATCCTGCAGGCTTTTGAAGTTTTTGCGCAGGTGCTTATCGGTGATTTCATAAAGGCCCGATTCGGCCTTATCCAATAAGTCGAACACGTCAGTGCTGTCTTCGTAAGCATCACTGATTACCGAGCCGCTAATGCGTATCAGTTCACGCTGGATGAACTTTTCCATGATGATACGTGCATGCGCATCAACGTGCGCACTAGACAGCACGCTCATGGTGAGCCTTGTGAGGTAATACGCCCCGCCTACTATTTCCAGCTCATTGGTCTTACGCAATTCCTCGGTAATAGTAAGCAAATCGACAGGTATACCCTTGTCGAAAAGGCGGCGCATGGCACCATAAATTTTTTGGTGGGAATCCATGTAAAAACACTCAGCACTCTGGATAATTTCCAGTACCTGGGCAAAAGTGTCCTTTTCAAGCATAGCTGCACCAAGTACTGCTTCTTCCAGTTCGGGTGCCTGTGGAGGTATCTTACCATAAACCATTGTTGTAAGGTCTGGTTTACGTGTTCTGCTGCCTCCGAAATCTTTTTTAATGTTTACCGACATTCTTTGTTAATAAATTACACTGTTAATTCTTACAAATACCTTCCCTTTATCTGAATCTTTCCTGTGAAACCAAATGCAGCCAATTGCATAAATTATGCCGCTTTTTTGGTTAAGTTTATAATAAGCCAGGGTTGAAAATTCAATACGGGAGGACGAATGTAACAGCCAAAAAGAGAAAAGCAAAAATTTTTTGCTTGTAAAATTATAAGCCCATCCCGCACAGCATATTCACTGCTTATCCACGTAAAGTTCGTGAAAGATTATGGATATACCCAAAATAACTCGGTAATCCACCGTTAATTAACAGGTTGAGCACATAGTAGTGTGCGAAAACTTATTGTTAATGAGCATCTGAAATAGGATGAACTTTAGTATAGTTGGGGAGAATTAGTACAAAAATTGGCAAAATGGAAAGGAGCCAATGGTGTCAAGTGATGTACGCCCTGATAGCAAAATATACTAGCCTTGGGCATCGCCTTGGGAAACAATGATGGTGGGTGCGATTAACACCCAGAATGGACAAAATAAACTAAACCAGGTTGTAGTCCATGGTAACAATAATGGCAAGTGCGTGTTATGCATTAAAGGGCAATGTGACTGATATAAGGAAATTTAGATGGGTATAATGCATTCTGATATAGATTAAATATTGTTTTTAGAGTTCAAAAGCCCTGAAAGGGCGCAATCTCAGAGCGAAGGGCATCGCCCATCGAAACGAAAGGGCATCAAATTATATTTAGAAAACTCGCAAATTTCTTAAGGCATTAACACGCCCAGAAGGGGCAAAATATACTAGCCCAGAGCATCGCCCTGGGAAACAATGACGGCTGGCAATTATTTAGCCCTGAAGGCGCAAAATATCCTAGCCAAGTGCATCTTGGATTTTTAATTATTTATAGGTTCTCCACCCACTTATTATTAAAAATTCCCCAATTCCTAAAGAAAAACCCACTAGCACACCTCTCTAACTTATTTTGTCCCCTTTCCCGTTTATCTTTGCTGAAATTTAAACTTTCTAATGATTGTTTCTTACCAATGGTTGCAGGAATACCTGCCCATTTCTGTGCCGGTAGACGATTTAAGCCAAATACTCACTTCCATAGGTCTTGAGGTGGAGGCTGTAGAACCTATTGTCACCATTCCCGGTGGCATTGAAGGGCTTGTTATAGGTCAGGTAGTTACCTGCGAAAAACACCCCAATGCAGATAAACTAAGTAAAACAACCGTAAATATAGGCGGTGCCGACTTGCTCAATATAGTATGCGGAGCACCCAATGTAGCTGCCGGCCAAAAAGTGGTGGTGGCACCCGTAGGCGCCATGGTTCACCCTACCGAAGGCGAACCCTTCCTCATCAAGAAGGCAAAAATAAGGGGAGAAGAAAGTGCAGGTATGATATGCGCCGAGGATGAAATAGGTCTGGGTAAAAGTCATGCTGGTGTTATGGTATTGCCGGGGGAGGCTGCGGTAGGCAGCTTGGCAAAAGATTATTTCAACTTACCAAAGGCTGATTTTGCAATACATATTGGCCTTACCCCCAACAGGAGCGATGCCAATAGTCATATAGGTGTAGCAAGAGATGTGTGCGCATACTTATCGCACCACAAAGGCGACAAGTATTCCGTTTCCTTGCCGGTTGTTGATTTGACCACATCAAATGGGGCAAATTCCATTTGTGTAATCATTGATGCCCCCGATGCCTGCCCTCGCTATGCCGGATTAGAAATTCAAAACATTAAAGTAGGCCCTTCGCCCGAATGGTTGCAACATAAGTTGCAGGCTATTGGGGTGCGGAGCATTAATAATATTGTAGACATTACCAACTATGTACTCCATGAGTATGGCCAACCCCTGCATGCCTTTGATGCTGCTAAAATAGGTGGTGGCACCATAAAAGTTGGGTTTATGCCAGAGGGTACCCCATTTATGGGTCTTGATGGCAAAGAAAGAAAGTTGAGAGCCGAAGATCTAATTATAGGTGATAACGAAGGCCCGATGGCTATGGGAGGCGTGTTCGGTGGCCTAAATAGTGGCATCACCGAGACTACCACACATGTTTTCCTGGAAAGTGCTTATTTCAATCCACGAAGTATCCGCCGCTCATCTTTGCACCATGTGTTGCGCACCGATGCTGCAACCCACTTTGAGAAGGGTGTAGATATAGAAAATGTATTGCCTGCCCTTAAAAGAGCGGCTGCACTGATTATAGAGTTGGCTGGTGGCGAAATTAAGGGTAGCCTAACTGATGTTTACCCCGTAGCTTTACCAGCTACCCAGGTTACTGTTACCTATAGTTATATTACCAAGCTGGCTGGTAAAAAGTACAGCCCAATAGTAATCCAGGAATTATTGGTAGCTGCAGGCTTCGGTATTGCATCACAAACTGATGAATCACTGACACTTAATGTACCCTCTAATAAAACCGATGTATCAAAACCCGCTGATATTGTAGAAGAGATTCTGCGTATTGACGGGCTGGATAATATACAGATACCCGGCAGGCTGAACATAGCCCTGGGCAAGGTATTGCAGGGCGACAGGCCGGCAAGGGAGCGTATAGCAGAGTTGCTCTGCGGTATGGGCTTGCAGGAAATTGTGACCAACTCAATAGTAAACAGCAAATATTATCCCGAACGCACCGATCTGGTACGTATGATTAATAGCCTTACCAGCGATCTGGACGTAATGCGCCCCTCAATGCTTGATGGTGGGCTGGAAGTGGTACAATACAACTACAACCGCCGCAGCCAGGATTTAGCCTTATTCGAGTTTGGTAATGTTTACCAGATGGGCGAGGGCAAATACATACAGGAGCCAAGGCTGGCATTATGGTTTACTGGTAATGTAGCCATCACCCATTGGGACCAAAAGGCTAAGAAAGCAAGTGTGTTCCAACTAAAGGGGATTATTGCCAATCTGCTCAGCTACAACGGCATTAAAAATGCGGTTATGGCCTATAAAGATGAAGGTGGTGAAAACCAAATCATCTGGAAATGGAAGAACCAGGTAATCTGCACTGCCCTAATGGTTCCGACCGCCAAATTGAATAGTTTTGACATAAAGCAGGAAGTATACTTTGCTGAAATCCACTGGAACAACTGGCTTAAGGCTGCCGCAGCAAGCAAGATACAGTATAAGGAAGTGCCTAAGTTCCCAGCCGTGCAGCGTGACCTGGCATTGGTACTGGATACAGCCGTAACTTACAATCAAGTGCAGGACGCCACCGAGCAATTGAAACTGGATGCATTGCAGTCTTTTAGCCTTTTTGATGTGTTTGAAAGTGAGAAATTAGGCAAGGGCAAAAAATCTTATGCATTAAGTTATACTTTTCAGTTACAAGACCGTACTTTGACCGATACTGATACCGAATCATTAATGAAGAGGCTAACAGAAGCATACAAAAACAAGCTTAGCGCACAAATACGTGAATAATGCAGGCACTAGACACACTAAGTAGCAAACTAGATACATTGCTGAAAAAATATGCAGCAATAGAGGCGGAAAACAAACGCCTGAAACAAACTGTGGACAACCAGCAAAAGACCATTGAGGGCCTGCAAAAGCAGTTGGGCTCACTGGAAAACGGCATGGTAAGCGTGCACATAGGCAAGGCAATAGAAAACGAGGAAGAAAAGGAAAATATGCGCAAGCAGCTTGACCAGGTGATTGCTGAGATTGATAAAATATTGTATACCCTTAATGATTAAGAGTGGGATTCTGTTAGCTTTTTGCATTGTGGTATTGGCTGCCTGTACCCAGCAAAGGTCGCCATGCCTCACACCCAAGACTGCCACCCTTAATGTGGAGACCATGCACATGGCCACCGATTCGTCATTAGTGCCGGTTGATACTGCCTTGCCCGGAGCAATATTTGTTGCATTAACACAAAATGGCTCCGACTCCTTTCAGTATTTATCGCAATCATCACAGTTTGTATTGTCCCTTGCCCCGGTTACTAATGTTTGCCAATGGGCCTTTACTACCGACTCTATGAAATATCATAACTTGTTTGATACCCTTACCTTTTATTACCAGAGAAACCTCCAGTTTTTGTCTAATGCATGTGGATATACCTATTTCTACTCGATTGATTCTGTTAGGACCACCCACAATAATGTAGATTCTTTACTACTTACCAATACAGCCGTTACCAATAATGTCGCTACGAAGCATCTGCGCCTATATATCCATACTCAGTATTAGCCTTGTGGCTCTACTAAGTAGTCCGGCACTGTATGCACAGGCCGATACTGCCGCTACTGACTCTACCCAGGCCCCCAAACCAAAGAAAAAGGACCTGGCCGGGCATCAATTATGCCTGGGTGTAGATATTTTTCATCCCATAATCAATAATATTATCGGTAATCAAACCGGCTACGAATTTGCGGCTGATTATTACCTGCACAACGAATATTACTTTGCCGGCGAAGGCGGCTGGGGTAGTGCCAATGTGAATTATAGCGACCTTAAATACAGTACTACCAATTCATTTCTCAGGCTTGGGTTTAATAAATCAGTACTGAACCGTGATGGCCCAAAAGACTGGGATATGATGATGATAGGCATGCGCCTTGGTTTTGCCAATATTACACGGTCGGCTGCATCCTATACTATTACCGACAGCGTATGGGGGAATAGCGACAGCAGCCATGTAGGCAAGAGTTTCCCTGCACTTTGGATAGAAATAAACGGTGGCATGCGTGTGGAGCTACTGAAAAATTTTTTTGCAGGATGGAATATCCGTGGCAAATTTATGCTCAATGGTAGGTCGTTCAACGACCTTGCCCCCCTATACATAGCCGGTTATGGTAAAGGCGACAAAAACTCCAATTTCGACTTTAATGTGTATTTGAGTTATGCTTTGAGATGGGATAAGAAGGGCGTGAAGGTGGTGGAGAAGGGGAAGTAAATGTTTATTTTTAATGGTCTTATTTACTAGTTTTTAATAGCTTTTTCAAACTACTCCCTTTTAAATTTCTTTTACTATGATGAACGGTAATGATGTGCAAAGTATCTATATTTATAATTTTGTAGATTATTCTGTAATTTCCTACAAATACCTCTCTTACTGATTTCATATCTAACTCAGGGACAATTCGTCCAAGCAAAATATGGTTTTCAAGTAAATCAATTTTAGCTAATATTTTTTCAACTTCAAGCTTCGCATAATGTACTGAGTCGAAAGAAATATATTCAGTTATATCGCCAATGTCAGATATCGCTTGCTCTGTGAATTTTATTAATGCAATTTTTGCAATCTTTTTCTCGCTTCTTCCTTTGAAACTACCTGGCCTGCATCCGATTGTTCAAGTCCAATTCTGATCTTTTCAAGAAAAACTATTCTCTCAATTGCCGTTTCGGCTTCAAATTTGTCTGGCAGAGACTGAAGACTTTCCATCACTTCCTTTTTTGTCAACATAATATTTTGAGTTGCTTTGTATTAAATAAGGTACATGTCTTAGGCAGATTACCTTACCTATTGGTAAAATAAAGGTAAGTAATTCTGTTGGTTTTACATTTGCTAGTACAATTGAAAATTTCATAATCACCAACTAAACAGCCTTTTTCTACCCCAAAATTCCCTAATTTCGTATGGATAAATATTTGTCATGAAACTCGCAGACCTTGACTTAAACAAAATGTATTCCTACGCCGACTATTTCAAATGGAAATTTGAAGAGCGGGTAGAATTACTTAAAGGTAAGATTTTCGAAATGAGTGGGCCCAACAGGGTTCACCAGAAACTGGTATTAAAACTAGGAAGTTCATTAAGCTTCTTTTTAGAAAATTCTTCTTGTGAAGTTTATATAGCCCCTTTCGACGTTAGATTGCCCCGAAAGTCAAAAAATGATAAAGATATCATTACAGTTGTCCAGCCCGATGTATGCGTCATTTGTGATAAATCGAAGTTAGATGATAGAGGTTGCATTGGTGCACCGGATATTGTTATTGAGGTACTATCCCCATCAAACAATAAAAAAGACCTGAAATATAAATACCAGATTTATGAAGAAGCAGGTGTGAAGGAATATTGGGTGGTGTTTCCCCATTATAGGTCATTGATGATTTATACCCTCACCAATGATAAATACGTAGCCTCCCCGTTTTTATTCTCAGGCGATATTGCAGAGTCAGCAGCACTACCCGGTTTTAAGCTCGACCTCACCGGTTTGTTCGCTTCCATACCCGAAAATGAATGATAAGAATCAGTTCCGGTTTTAGTACAATATTGCATTACTATAAATCCATTCAATGATTATCTTTACGCTATAAATTGTATAATCATGCAGCGTGATACCGCCATATTTGAATTAATAAATGAAGAACTGG
>CANGSR010000120.1 GCA_947456055.1 Chitinophagaceae bacterium | reverse complement strand
CCGGCATATAAAATAATTAGAATTAAACATTTAACCTGATATCATTCAATGGCTATCAACCTACTTTAGCAGCTCTTGAATTTCGGGTACAAGTGCTTTTGCTATAGCTTTATGCCCCTCGGGTGTAGGATGCACGTCTGTTTTATGCCTGAAATTGCGCCTTTCCTCCATGGTATATTTAAGTAGGTCATCGAGCGGGTCAAAAACATCTATGCCCAGCTCCCCATGCAACTCATTAAATCTTGCCTGGTAGCTTTTGGGGTCGCTTGTTTCTTCTATAAACTGGTATAAGGGCAGGGGCACCACCAGGAATTTATTTTTCACCATTGAGCTCCATTTCTTAATGATTCCTTGCATCACCAGCCATTCGGGGGTATTAGCGGCATTATATTCTGGTACCGGCTGGTATTTGGTGATTTTCTGGGTCAGTTCTTTCAACCCTAGTGCATTCACTATTGAGCGAGCCATACCGAAACGCCCACCCGTATCTACTTTCTCTTTTTCCGATTCCGGCAGGTCTTCCAGTTTCAGTGGCTGAGATTCTACAGGATTATTATAGAGTTCCAATTTACCATCCTTAATATCGAAATAAGGCTTTTGGTAAATTACCTTTTCACCCGCCTCATTGAAATAGTAACGGTAATGCGATTTTATCCTCCTAATATTCTCAACCAGCACCACCAATATTACCAAGTCGCATTCCACGTCTTTCCCATATTCCTGAAACAATAAAAACTGCTGGTCGGTGCCTGAACCAGGAAGACCAAAATTATACACTTCAATTCCCGGAATTGACTGCTCTATAACATCACTGAATCTGAATTTATTAGACACACCATCACCTGCAGTAAACGAATCGCCGAAAATGCAGACTCTCTTTTTAGCTGGGTCCTTAGCTTTATTAAAGTCAATTTCAGACCTGAAACCCCAGTTATTGGTGCGCACCAGATAGCCACCTGTTTCGTGTTGTATACGGGTTTTGAGATTTGAAATGAATTTATAACCTATGGTAGGATGGTACTGGAAAAGTTGTCTGTTCATGTTGTGGTATTGGCCTTTAATGGAGCATACATCTCAGGAATAGCATTACCTATTCCTGATTTCTGGCAAAGGTAATAAAAGGGGCTTAAAAGGGAGATGAGTATCTTAAAGGGAGTTTATTGTGCCAACTGAGAGACCAGTGATCTGGACAATAAGGTCTATCTCAAGTCCTTTGGCCTTCATTGATTTTGCCATTGTAAGAATACCTTGGGAAATACCTTCAACAATTCCCTTCGCCATACCATCTTTTTCTGCAGTTCTAATAGCACTTGCCATAGTATTATAATTATCCCAATAAGCCTTCAGGCTTTGGTCATAATTAGCCAATTCTTCACGGGTATAATTAGCAACTTCTGCTTTTTCGAAGGCAGAAAGGAAGACTACTTCATTTTGGAAAATGTGTGGAATAGAGTTAAAATCCCTCAGATGCTTAATAAAATACAACCACTTATCCTGTCTGGTTATTAGTTCATCCTCTGCCTTTTTGAAATTGGGCAGTTCCAAATAAATATAGGTAAGCTTATCATAAAAGGTCATTCCATTAGGGTAACGCAATTTTATTTCATGCTTTACTTGAAATTTATCTTTTTCCTCATTAGAGTAATCCTTAAAAGTAAAATCAAGTATTCCAATGCAATAAACGGCTGTCAGATTAAAATCCCATTCTACCCCTTTCGAAGCCTGTTCGGCAATTGGGAAGGTTGAGTAATAAATAGTACGCTCAATAAAATAGTCCTGCTTGGCTTTTTGAAGCTCTACAATGAACTTTTCACCATTCGTACCTTCACAATAAATATCGTAGACCGCCTTTCGGGCACTTGCATTTGCACCTAGTCTTTCTGAATTCTTGAAAGATAAATCCTGTATCTGGGCATATTCGGGCAATAAGGAATTCAAAAAATCTATCAGGATAGGTTTGCTTGCTTCCTCCCCAAATAATTTTTTAAAGCCAAAATCAGTAAACGGATTTACATACCTCGTATCCATAAGGACTTTATTACGATACAAAAATAAGGATTTACATTATATGGATAACAATTTTAGGCTTTTGCATCCATAACCTTTTTGCCTGCCCTGCTAATCAAATCGCCCAAACTAATGAAGAAACCAAAGACCATAATGATTACACCCAGCCACAATACATTGATATAAGGGAATACTAATGCCTTCAACACGATGAAATCATCAATAGGCTCTGTCTGTCGAATAAGGACCTCAGCCGTGGCTTCATTTTGTGATTTCACAATAAGGTTGGCAAAGTGGGCATAAAGACCCATGGATGGCAATGTATCATCGAGATAGGTAATAAACTTACGGTCACGTAGGATATATAATGGATTCAATTCACGGCTTGGCACATCTGGGAACTTTGAATAGAAGGTAAGTTTGGCCTGAACTGGTAAATCACCCTCAACAGGTACATATCTCGACTCTGTAAATACTTTTCCTAAACCATTATATACCAGGAATCCGTTCTTAACAGTAATGGTATCACCAGGTTTTGATAAAAGGTACCTTTGGTAGGTGGCGGTATCTTCCCTGCCTTTGTCTGCTGCACCTGTGATATAGGTAAAGATATCATGGTCCCAATAGTGCTGTGTGGATGGGTTGGCACTTAGTCCTTGCATACCCTTAGGATTGATAAACGCATCGGGGTATAGCATAAAATGCTCCACAACTTTTTTGGTCTGCATATCATACCTGTCAAAAGACACCTTGTAATATACCCGCCTATCCTTACCAGCCACATCACTATCGCCTATATAGGTAGCCTGAAAATCGCCTACTATAGCAGGTACGCCTTTAGACAACACCTCATTTTCACGATTATCATCCATGCTTTTCTTACTTGCTTCTGCATCTGCATTGAAAGGAACACCAGTATTATTGTAAGTAATCGTATGCTTATTATAAGATGACAGTAAAATACCTAATAAAACTGCGGCAAAACCAAGATGGGCTACTGTAGGACCCAGTTTCTTAAACTTGAATTTCTGCAACATGATGCCATAGTAAATAGTGGCAACAATCCCATAGCAAGAGGTGAACAACATCAAGTCATATTGCCACATGGTAATATGCTGCCCCCATCCTATCAGAACCGACATAACTAGAGCTATTAAGGCGGTTATTCCCAGGTGCTTACCTAATGTTTTGGCATCAGTATTTTTATACTTCATGAAAATAACTGTAGCAGCCAGCAAACCAACAATCACAGCCACAAAAACCTGAATACCGTTGTAGTGTGCCATAACATCGGTTGGTGGAGCAAAGTCCTTGCCTGATATCCATTTGGCCAATGGTGCCCAAACCGGTATTGAAGTAGTAACTGTAATTTGTATAGAGGCAAGGAATATTACTATAGAGCCAATAAACATCCAGAACTCACGGGATAAGCCTTCTTCCTCCGTTTTTATCCTAGGCATGCCCTTCCATCGCCATATGAGCAAGCCAAGTGAAATGGCCAACAATACCCCCATCACTACTAATAAATGATAGTAAAGCGCTTGACCATCACCGGTAAATGCATGAACAGATGTCTTGCCCAAAATACCCGTCCTTGTGAGGAAGGTAGAATACCAAATGAGCATATGGGTAAGGATGAAGAATATGATGGTTATGGGTAAAGCCCTGCCTGTTGCCCTATAAATCAATATGGTATGCAAGCCCGAAATCAATACCAGCCAAGGCACAAGTGATGCATTCTCTACAGGGTCCCAGGCCCAATAGCCACCAAAATTGAGGGATTCGTAGGCCCATGCACCACCCATCATGATACCAGTACCCAAAACTGCACCATTTAGTAATGACCAGGCAATGGTTGGTTTGATAAAATCTTTATACTCACCTTTCCACAGGGCTGCAATAGAGTAAGCAAAGGGTATTAATGTAAGTGCAAAACCAAGGAACAATATTGGAGGATGTATCACCATCCAGTAATTTTGAAGCAATACATTTAGACCATTACCATCCTTAATGAAGTCCATATAATTGGCCATAGCAAATATGGGTGCTCCCTGCATGGCATGACGCAATAGCATAAACGGAGTGCTACCTATTTTAATATCTCCTCCAAAATAGAAGCCAAGTATCATGGTACCCAGTATCACCTGCACAAAGGATATGATGACCATGGTGCGGGTTTCCAACGATTTTGCAGTACGCATTACAACCAGACCTAGCACAGAATGCCAAAACATCCAAAGCATGAAGCTACCCTGTTGCCCTTCCCAGAAGCATGATAGTAGATATTGGGGAGGAAGAGACAGTGATGAATGTTCATAGGCATAATGGTATTCAAAAAGGTGGTTTTGGATAATGTAAAACAATGTTGAAAAGATGCCAATTACCGAGGCAGTATGCAACACAAAGCCTCCACGGCCCATTACCAGCCATGATTGGCTACTTAAAGGATTTGATTTCTCTGTAAATACAGCACGCAAATAGCTGAATGTACTGAACAAGGCAGCTACAAATGATATAATTACAAAAAAATGACCCAGTTGCCCGGGCCTCAAATGCTCTCCTAAGTATTGTGTGTCCATCCTGTTAAAAAATCAAAGATAAAGTAAAGTTCAACGGTAATCGCTTTAGCATACTTCAATATTTAATGCCAACTCATAGAAAATAACTATGTACTAAAGTACTTGTAAATAATGGAAGGGCAATAAAAATGAAATTCTAAACTAGCCTAACTGCTGCTACCTACAGCCACCATATCCTTTTTATATTTCGATGGGCATTTCATTTGAATCCTTGAACAATGAAATGTACCGGCATCTATATAACCCATCATTACTATTTGCTCCGATTTTTCGATATCCCTTGGCTTTTCACCATTAAATACTACTTTATTTAGGTTTCCGGATTTATCCTTGGCATAAAAGGTAAAATGGTTAGGGTCTTCTTTCTGATTGTAAATCATCTCCTTTTCCTTATCCAGGAAACCAATTACATAAATATTCTTGCCAGGTTGTTTTGATGCAGAAGCAAAAGTTTCGTAGGTGCTAAAATCGAGAAATACACTGATAATTACCGAAATAGTTATCACCACTAATACCAATAGAACTATGTGTGTCTTTTTCATAAAACTCAAATTACCGGCCAAAAAAGGACCTGATTGTCCTTAAGTACAAAATTAAACCAATATTGATTCCAAACCCATGAAATCGCTCAAATCTCATGTAATTTTAACAATCGAAGCCCACAAAAAAATAGCGCCCAAGTTATGGACGCTAAAATATAATATCAATAATAAGTTCTTCGACTAATTTCTAATATAGCCATAAAATTGCCCTGATGGCAACATTATCACTTGTCGTAACCTTGCTGTTTACGATAAATTTCGTAGCCTTTATCTTCATAGCTGGTAAATACCAGGCAAAAATGACCTAAGAAAGTTAAAGCCCATGCAGCAGTAGTCCAAGCTGGCCATGGATAAGCCCAATGTCCATCATGTTTGTCATACATAACCCATGTAAGCACAGTAACAATAGCAAATATCACGAAATGCAATATAAGCATAGATTTATCTTTTCCTGTTGGTATTACTTTCTTTGGCATCTCACTAAATGTTTTTGATGTGGCAAAGGTAATAATCAACACTGATAAAGTAAAGGAAAATAATTTTTTGCAGCATGATTTTTTAGTTTGTGCCGAATTATCCCCACTTATTTACCAAAATGGATAACAACAATAAATTAAATTTCTTTTCTTTGCCTAAAGAATAATAAAAACATGAACATGCGGATAAAATTAATGCTGTTTGGGTTGCTGCTAATAATCTTTGCTTCCTGTATTTCCCATCCCAGGCCATATAAAAATTGGTATAAGCGCCATTCTGGTATCAAGCATTATAACCGTGGTCCGGTATATTGGGGTCGTAAATACTGGGTTCGCCAAAGTTAATATACATTATTGTTGCGCTATATTTTAGATTTGCAGGTTTATCCTGTTAGTCCTTATTAATAGTGGCCCTGGTATAAATGATTTAAACCTGATTAAGACTGGTTCCTAAATAATTCTAAAAATTGGTGAATTAGTAAACCTAATTCAAATTGCTCATTCAAAGAATAAAAAATTATGAGCAAGCAATTCAAATTTGTGGCATTCGTTCTTATTATTAGCAGTTTTGCTTCCTGTATAGTTGTATACCCGGCGCCACCAAGGCATAGGCACCACCATATGCATCATTATTATGGCAGATACTAAGCAATAATGAAAGAACCTCCATCGTCTGGCTTTTAAACCATGAGATGGAGGTTCTTTTATTTTTACCATTCCATTATTAGATGGTATTCATTATTTAAAACCGGGTCCATTCCGACGTTTGGCTGCCCGATGAAATATACCCGAAATCATCAGTTGACCTCGCCAGTGTATCCCTGGCATAATACCTCATTGAAATAGCCCCATTGGTACCAAATTGTGCGTTTGAATGGATATATCCAACCCCTTCAATTTTTTGGATCCTATTATTATAGTCCATAACATACTGCAATGGGATAATAAGACTATCATGACTTACTGTAGCGGTTACATTTGAGTACACATTATAATGGAGATTACTCAATGAGACATTCGTAATATTAGCACCCGAACCAAATAAACTGGATATACTAATATTATATGTTTTCAATGGACTAATAGTTCCTGTTTCAGTTACCACCCAACTTCCCTGAAACTTATTTCGGGCTTCTGTCTGGCAACCCGACCCTTCGTAACCTGCAGGACAATGGCATGTATCATTAATACAAAGCCCACCATGGGCACATGTAACACACTTAATCCGTGTAGTGGAAGTATTATCTGATTTTGTACATGACAAATAGATAACAGAGCATGAAAATGAGATGAGTAGCATCATCATTGTGAATCCATTTCTTAATTGCTTATTCATAAAGTTTGGTATTTGTATATTATTGTTTCTTGAACGCTAATATTGTTAAAATATTTTCCTTAACCTCTTAAAATCTATCTTTTCCATAATGATGGTGCACTTAAATCCCCTTCATTATAATGAAAACTATTAATGGTTTGCGTAGGTGTATCTATTACCTCATACCTTACTAATACCTGGCCATCTGTTAGAGGATTGGTCCCAACTGATATGTACCCTATACCAACTACAATTTTATTTCCTAATTGTTGAACTGGGATAAAAAGGGTATCAGCTACAATAATCCCCCTGATATCCTGTGTAAAATAATTATACAAATTCTTAATTACTACCTTATTTGCACTTCCCGATACTGATTGTAATACTAGGCTGTATCTGGTTGTATCAGAATTAGTCCCTTTTTCAGTAACATTCCAACTCCCTAAAAACTTTGTCGCTGATAGTATAGTACAATCGCTCCCCTCATAGCCTACCGGGCAGGTACATACCTTACCTATACATAACCCACCATTGGCACATAGTACACAAGCCGAAGTATTTGTATTGTTTTTAGTGCACGACTGGACTACAACCAGCGATATCAGCAATAGACAAGCCAAAACCATAATCCTTATCCTACCACAATTTAAGTTGTGCATTTTCAATTTACCTATTATATTTATATGGTCATAAAATTAAGATAATTAATTAGAAATGCCGCCCACAAACCTGAATTGATTTTGGCGAATTCTGATAATTACCGGTTCCAAACAGAAACATTTGTTGTACTTGGGGTATCGTAACCAAAATCATTGACAATTAATGTTGCCATGTCAGTAACCTTGTAAGCCATTTCAATAGTACCGTATTCACCTATTTGATCTTTATAGAATGCTTTTCCCCTACCTATAATACGCTTATTATTTAATGTCTGCTCGGGTATAAAAATGGAATCCCCAACTATTGTTGCCTTAACATTATTTTCGAAATAATTATTGAAATGATCAAAAATTATGGAACTGCCGCCAAGGGTATCCCTGGTAATATAAAGGTTATAGCTTGTTGCAAATGAAATACTCCCTTTTTCATTTACCACCCATACACCTATTATTTTATCGGATGTGGCGGTCTGGCAACTAACTCCCTCATAACCCGCCGGGCATTGGCAACTATCGTTAATACATTGCCCGCCGTGCATACATGTTACACACTTTATTTTAACTGTTTTATCCCCATCATTTTTACCACATGATGTTAGGTACACAATTGATGAAACAACTAAAACAATCAGAAAGAATCCAGGCAAAAACTTCATAACATTATTCATAAGATAGAATTTGTCGGCACGAATAAATTAGTTTTTAAAGTAAAAATAAGACTAAAACTGTATAAATCAACAAAAAATACTATAAAATTTCCTACTATAACCAAAAGTTAAAAATCCGGATAAACAAATGGTTTACCTAATGAATTCAAAGTACTCTACATCCTCTAGTTGATAAGAAATCCCCAATTCCAGGCTATAATGTACCAGTAATAGCCCAAAATAAAAATGCCTCTCCAATAAGGAAAGGCATACAAAATATTTATTAGAAGAAATTTATTTGTTCCACTGAGATGGACTACTTCCATCAATTACAGTATTGAAACCATAATCATTCACTGCCGATGTGGCTGTGTCAATTACTTCATACTCCAAAGTAAGACCACCATACTGGCCATAGGTAGTACCTGAATAAATAGTACCTATACCAAATACCAATTTACCTTCATACTGCTGGTTTGGTATAAATAATGTATCACCACTTACACTCCCTCTAATATTAGAGCGGAAATAATTATTGAAATTGGTAATAACCACTTCGGTAATTTCAGCACCAGGCAACACTGCAACACCATATTGCGCAGCATTTGTTATACTCCCTTTTTCAAATACTTCCCAGGTACCTAAGAATTTATTACGTGTAATAGTTTCACAATTTGAGCCCTCATATCCTGCAGGGCATATACAAGCACCAAGGTTACATACACCACCATTGGCACAAACAATAGTTTTACATTTATCGCGGTTACAGGATGTGCTTGCAATGGAAAATATTGCAATAATTGCGATAATGGTAGAAACAAGTATTGGTTTAAAATGGGATTTCATCAGTATAAACTTATTTTTAAGTGCATGAAGATAAAAAAAACTCTGTAATCTGCAAAATAAAACTTCTTTTACCACCCATAAAGCGATAAAATAAGCTGACAAGCGTTAAAAATATCCCATTTATCCCATTAATTAATGGAATGACAGGAATATATTTTAATCTTATTTTTCAATTTCTGTTTTGTAAGCCTTTATTCCCTTATAAATTGCCAAGGCTACGTCTCGTTGCCCCTTTTCCGAATTCAGGTATGCTTCTTCTTCAGCATTGGTAATAAAGCCAATTTCCACAAGTACCCCCGGCATTGCACTACCAGCAAGCACCTCCAATCCCTTTTGTTTCACACCCAAATCATTACGTCCTGACAATGTGAATTGCTCCTGGATTTTTGATGCCAGAGTAACACTTTTACCCAAAAAAGCCTGCGAATACTGTGCCACCACAATTGCAGTAGAGGGATCGTTTTCGTCAAGCAACCCTGGCTCATTTGTTACAAACTCACTACCTTCAATAGCATCCTTTTGTTGGTCGGCCCTATGTATACCCATTACATAAGTTTCCACACCGCTACGTGTAGTAGTATGGTGGCGGATGGACCTATAAACAGGCACTTTTACTTTTTTATGCTTTTTGGTCACTGTCTTATACCCTTCCATTACCTTGGTATAGGTGAATGGGGTGGAGTTGACATGTATTGCGATAAATAAATCAGCATTGGCCTTATTGGCTATTTCATGCCTTTCAACTAAAGATGGATAGTCGTCAACAGTGCGGGTATAAATTACTTGCACTGCCTTCATGCTATCATTGAAAATCTTTCCAAGCTTTAGAGAAACTGCCAGGGTAATATCCTTTTCCTTTGAAATAGAGCCTTGTGCACCGAAGTCTTTTCCCCCGTGTCCTGCGTCTATAACAACTTTAGCAATCTTCTTAGATTTTGCACTCAATAGGCCCGGAGCCATTGAAAAAAGGATCAATAATAGTATGTATGAGGAGCGCATAATATATTTCACAAAAGATTAAATACGCAAACGCTATGAAGGTGGCTGTGTTATACCTATTTTTGCCGTGTTCATGGGCTTGCGCAGTAAATTTATTCAAAAATTACCATCATTGTATGGCTTTTGGCATTGCATTGCAGGCATTTTTATAATCTTTATAACAAATCAGGCCTCAGCACAAATTAAAACCAACCCCAAAAAGTCTGATTCCACCATTAGTAAGGCACAAAACCAGGTTATTATTACCCTTGATACAACTAAAACCCAAATAACCCCACCAACAGATTCCATCAACCTTAATGACAGTATGAAAAAAGATGCTGCCGGAAGAAAAGCCGACACATCTAAACGTAGCCGGCTGGAAGCTGAGCTGGGCATTAAAATATCTAAAGATGCTATGAATGCCATCATCACTGCCGATGCATCAGATTCGGCAGTGATGGATATGCAGAATTACCAGTTCTATTTGTATAGAAAGGCTAAAGTAAATTATGAAGATAAAGAGGTAGTAGCCGGGCAGGTGAGTTTCAATCAGGCTAATAATACTATTGCTGCGGCACCCTATATCTACGAAAAGGATACAGCAGCCCAAAAGCAGTCTTTCACACAGGGTAAGGAAAAATTCACCTACGACTCTATGCTCTATAATATTAAAACGCAAAGAGCCATAGTGCGGAATGTACACTCACAATATGGGGATGGATATGTGCATAGCGAGCAAATAAAACGAAACCCAGACCAGACCATATATGGCTACCATAGTGTTTATACCACCTGTGCACTTGACACCCCGCACTTTGGCATTTTTGCCACCAAAATAAAAGTAATACCGGGCAAGCTTATAGTTTCAGGGCCTGCTAATCTGGAAATTGAAGGTATCCCTACCCCATTCTGGCTACCTTTTGGTATTTTCCCTACTACCGAAAAACAAAAATCGGGTTTTATATTACCTACCTATTCTATTGAGGCAGCACGTGGCCTGGGCTTACTAAATGGTGGTTACTACTTTTACCTTAATGACCATGTGGATCTGCTGGCTCAAGCCAATATATATACCAAGGGCAGTTATTCACTCAATACACAGGCCGACTACCGCTCTATGTACCATTATAGTGGTCAGTTCCAATTAGCCTATGCATATAATAAGACTGGTGAGGATTTTGAACCACTGGCCTCAATTACCAAAGATTACCGAATTAACTGGAGCCATACCAGCGATGCCAAAGCTGTGCCCGGACAGAGCTTTAGTGCTCATGTGGATGCCGGTACCTCAACCTATTATTCAGTGAATAGCCTGGACATAAATAAGCAATTACAAAACCAATACCAATCGAATATTACCTATGCTAAAAACTGGCAGGGCAAACCTTATAGCCTTACTATAAGTGCACTTTATAATCAGAACGTGCTGTTGAAACAAACCAATTTAACCCTACCGGCAGTAAATTTCCATGTGGCCCAAATCAATCCTTTCCAAAACAAATCGAGGGTAGGCAGTAGGTGGTATGATAAAGTAACTGCCAGCTATTCTACCGAAATGCTCAACAGGACATCTTTTTATGATAGTACTTTCAGTCTGGCTAATCAATCATTAAGTAAATTCCAATCAGGTATCCATCATTCAATTCCAGTTAGTGCCTCTTATACCATAATAAGGTATATCAATATGTCGTTCAGTGTAAACTATAATGAATACTGGCTTACTGATAAGTTGTACCTTAATTATAACAACGCTGAAAAAAAGCTGGATTCAAATGAAACCCATGGTTTTTATACAGCAAGGGATTTCAATGCAGGGGTAAGTCTTTCCACACGTATTTATGGCATGAAACTATTTAAGCATGGTGGCCTGCGTGGCATTAGGCATGTGCTATCACCATCTGCCGGATTGTCTTACCACCCCGATTTTGGGGCATCACCATTTAATTATTATTACCAAACAAGATTAGATTCATCCCAGAGGCTTACTTATCTTTCACCATACTCTACATCTATAGTAGGCATACCACCCTTGGGCAAATCAGGTGCGGTAAATTTCGGTTTGAATAATAACCTGCAGATAAAAGTAAGGTCATCTAAGGATACGGTATCAGGTTATAAAAACATTACCCTAATTGATGCACTTGGGGTAAACGCATCTTATAATCCGGCTGTAGATTCATTTAGGTGGAGTACCATAGGTGCTAATTTCAGAACCAACATAATGGACAAGATAAATGTGAGTTCCAATGCCACATTTGACCCTTATGCCAAGGAATACAATTTTGGCCGCCGCACACCCCAACTGATGCTGGATAAGGGATACGGTTTGGCACGTTTCACCGGGGCTTCTTTGGCCTTGGGTACTAATTTCCACTCAAAAGCCGTAGGTGGTGATAAGGATAGAACCAATAGCGAGGAGTATGCACGTATAGTGCGTAGTGCAGGGTACAATGAT
>CANGSR010000119.1 GCA_947456055.1 Chitinophagaceae bacterium | reverse complement strand
TCATTGGCTATTCCAGAGCGGCGGGATGCGATTAGGTAAATGCGCACATATCGAGTACCTGATGGTGCAAGGAAACTATTGAATATCCGTAACCAAACTCCCTGGGATGATATTGTATCGCTATCGTAGGTATGAAGTACTGAAGTTTTAGCAGAATTGAGGCATTGAACAATGCAGCGGGATTGGTCGGATGTACCATATCCTTGTGGGAAGCATTGCACCAAAGCTGAAAATGAAAAATACTGTCCTGATGCATCAATAGCCGCAGAATAGGCTGAAACATCAACATCTTGCCACATGGTATCAGGTGCTGCATTGAAGGCAAAAAAGAAATAACGACCATCTAATACTGTATCAGGAAAACCAGCACCAGCTAGTTCACTATGCCATTGGTCGCCCCCATTCCAATTAGCAGGGGCATGAGTGCCTGCGTCAAATATTTCGGCACTACCATTCAGAACCAGGTTTTGGGCATTAGCTTTGCCAATAAATAGGAGTGCAATAAAAAGAAGTAGATTTCTATTCATAAGAAGGTGGTTTTGTGATTTTGCAAGGTACTTCACAGATAAAGTATAAACAAATTTAAGACTTTCTTATTACAAAGGCAAGTAGAAGTTTTGTGATTTTGGTTAGTCATTAAACATCCCTGTGTGAGATTAATCTGCTTATAATGCTAAATTGTACCGGCATTCAATTAATCCGCTTATTTTTGTGGCTAAGCCAGATGCAACTGCTTTTGGATAGCTTAACATACAATTATTTATAGATACTAAATAGCCATATGCTTTTTAATTCTTTCAGCTTTGCACTATTTCTGCCCATAGTATTTGTATTGTATTGGTTTGTCACTAATCGCAATTTGGTTCACCAAAATTTGTTGCTGCTTGTTTCCAGTTATTTCTTCTATGCCTGCTGGGACTATCGTTTTCTATTCCTGCTGGTATTTTCTACTCTCCTGGATTATTTTACCGGGCTTAAAATGTACGATGCCCGTAGTGAGGGATTGAAAAAGTTCTGGTTTTGGTTGAGTATAAGTGTGAACCTGGGTTTTTTAGGGGTATTTAAATACTACAATTTTTTTGCTGAATCACTAGCCGATGCACTAGGGCAGGCGGGAATTCATACCAACTTCTGGACATTAAAAGTGATATTACCGGTTGGTATTTCCTTTTATACCTTCCATGGGCTATCTTATGTTATTGATATTTACAAAAACAGGATAAAACCTGTTAGGGATTTTGTAGAGTATTCGGTATTTGTAAGTTTTTTCCCCTTGCTAGTGGCAGGACCAATAGAAAGAGCCACCCACCTTTTACCTCAAATACAGAAGCCTCGCCATTTCGACTATACAAAGGCTGTTGATGGGTTGAAGCAAATATTATGGGGTTTATTTAAAAAGATGGTGATAGCTGATAATTGTGCAGAATATGCCAATATCATCTTTAATAATTCTGCCCAATATGGGGGGAGTACCCATGTGATGGGGGCATTGTTTTTTACTTTCCAGATCTATTGCGACTTCTCTGGTTATTCTGATATAGCACTGGGTACTGCAAGGTTGTTCGGCATAGAGCTGTTACGCAATTTTGCCTTTCCTTATTTCAGTAGAGACATTGCTGAGTTTTGGCGCAGGTGGCATATTAGCCTGTCTTCCTGGTTCAGGGACTATCTATATATACCCCTGGGCGGTAGCAAGGGTGGTAAATGGATGGTAGTGCGCAATACATTTATCATTTTCCTGGTATCGGGTTTCTGGCATGGCAGCAATTGGACTTTTATTGCCTGGGGAGCGCTGAATGCCATTTATTTCCTTCCACTAAGCCTAATGAAACGAAATCGAAATAATCTGGAAATTGTGGCGCAGGGGAGTTTATTGCCATCACTTAGGGACATGATGAATATGGGTATTACATTTGCCCTTACTGTTTTTGCGTGGATATTCTTCAGGGCCGATAGTATACGCCATGCACTGGCCTACATAAAAGTAATTTTCTCAAGGTCGCTATTTACCCGGCCCGAAATGACCCCCAAAACTATACTGGCCTACCTGGCTATATTTATCGCTATAGAATGGGTGGGTAGGGAAAATCAATATGCAATAGCAAAGCTAGGAGAAAGATTACCAAAGCCAATAAGGTGGGTTATGTATTATGGAATTGCTATTGCTATCATATTTTTATCGGGTAGCCAGCAGAAGTTTATTTATTTTCAGTTTTAAAAGAGGTATTGGGCCTAATAGGGTGCAAATAGAAGTAATGAAACGGTTTTTGACAAATATCCTTTTATTTTTCGTACTACCATTGGTGGTTTACACACCTGTGTATTTGGCATTTTATTATTACCACCAACCAAAAGCCACTAATCCCTGCTATGTATGGGGCGACTCGCAAATGTGTCAGGATGTAGATTTAGATTATTTGAACCAAAATAGCCAATACAAATATTTCTCTGCAGCTGCTCCTGGTGCCGGATTATATGATTTTCTGGTTTTTGCCGATAAGGTGCCTGAAAATTCCACAGTGCTTATCCAGGTATCGAGAACGGTTTTGCTGCGCCGGAAGGAGAAGGATAGGAATGTCTCTGCAATTAGTATAGGGCCATTGGCTACATTATTAGGGAATGGATATACAATAAATGAAGTGGGCCAGGTGGTAAAAAATAACCTATTCCCTAAGCGCATTTTTTATACCATTAATTATCTCTATCGCAATGCGGACACGATAAGTACTAAGGAGCCTGTGTCAACATTTGAGGCGATTTTTAAAACCAAGCCTGCATACTTTGAAGATAAGAAGACTATTTGCTTAAAAGGGATTGAAACCCTGATGAAAAAGCATTGCAAAATTGTGGCCATCCAATTTCCTTACCATCAGATTCTCAATAAGATTGAAGCTAATTCACCCTACCGTCAAGATTTGGAGAAATTTGACAATGATGTAGCCGCAAGATTTGCCTACCAGCAAACAATAGAAATAAAGCTGAAAGAAAACATCTTTACCGACCTTACCCACCTAAACGAACGTGGTGCCAAAGAGCTCAGCAGGCAGTTGGCACCTTACCTCGATTTTAAGCAATCGCCAATAATCATCAAGGTGAAACAAGGCGAATAAGTCTATTATTTTCTATTTGTTTTGCTTCTGGCAAATTCAATAGCTTTTTCTAAAACTTCATCCTTCCTTTGCCTGATACCTTCAATGGTGGGTGTGACTTTGATATCTGGTACAATGCCTATTCGCTGTGTAGGCCTGCCATCGGGATAGAAGACTCCAAGGCCAGTCATATAAGTGGAGTAACCACCAGGCAATGGTATTTTGGCCACATCACCATCGGCACCGGCCGTTTGGCTACCAATACTGGTAACATCGGGGGCTGATTGTAGGGCCATACAGGTAAATTCGGCATGGCTTTGGGTGGTCTCATTAAACAGTAATATTACTTTGCCCTTATAATAGTGCCTGTTTCGCTTGCCGCAAGTATATGGTGCCATTTGTTTCAATACTCCGGGATGCTTGTAATAGGGTTCCTCAAATATTACAAACCGCTTTTTTCTCCTGTTCAACATTTTGGAGATTTTATACATTGTGCCATTAGGGTAATTGCGCACATCAATTATAAGGGCTTTGGTATTCATTAATGGCTCCATAGTTGGTTTTACATCCTTAGGTTTCAGCACTTCCAAATCCATATAGGCTATACTACTATCAATTAGTTTAGAGGCTACTTTTTCCTCTTTCTTTTTCCAGTTATAATTGAATCTGGAATACTCATATCGGTGGATTGTTTTGGTAGCAATTACACCATTTCTTTCATAACTAATCTTAAATGTGTCGGTTGAGCCTATGAAGATGGCAAAATTCTTTAGCCTGTCAAGTTTTGTAGGTTCATTAGATGCAGAAGTATATTTTGATTTGGCTGCAATTATTTCACCTACGGTTTTGTCACCTACGGTCAAAATAACATCACCATATTGTATATCATCAATTAGGGCAAATGAATCGTTATAAAATCCAGTTACTATGGCCTTATTGTCAATCAGCTTATATTTAAAAGGAGCTGCCTTTGTTTGTTTCGTCTTCCAGAATCCGTCATATTTATCAGACCTCTTTAACGAGCCATGGCTATCGTTGATTCGTGTTATCAATTCGGATAATGCATAATAATAACTGATAGTATCCTTTGCCTGCCTGAACACTGGTATCATATCATCTAGTACCTTATTCCAATCTTCGTCTATAATATTTTTATAAGGGTAATAGTATTGAATGATATTCCAATACCTGAATAAGGCCACCATTCGCAGGTTGTGAGATGGGCTGGCAGAATCGATATAAGTTTTCTCATTGCTGAAACTAGAGGTAAACTGGGGGAATTTCCGACTCACGTAGTAGCTCTTTTTGCCGTGTTTATTAAGTTCCAGATAATGCAATAGTGCGGATAGGCTATCGCTAAACTGCTCTTGATTATCCATCCACTTTAGGTCTACATTCTTTTTATTGCTGTCGGTAAATTGCTTTACATGTCTTAGTTCTTTTACCTGGCCAAGACTATTTATCCAATCTACATAATAGCGGCTTATCTCTGCTTTACCATTCATTGCCAAAACGGGGTCTATACGGTTCATCAATTCCCTATCCCAATCCCTTTCACCTTTAGAAAGCGCAGGATGGTAATATTTGAGAAACCCCCAGACTTTGCATAATGAAGCAAGTTTTTCATTTTCGGTAATCGGAGTCTGTGAATAAGATACGAAAACATAAAATAGGAGGGCTATTGTGAGGCTGGCTTTTTTCATGAAACGACTTGCTTTTCTAAATTTATAAAATAGTAGCCAATTTTTGTGGGTTTGGTTAATGATATAGACTCACCATAAAAAATTATAGTTTCATTAGCTTCCTAAATTTATCAAGCGCAATCCCCTTTAATTTCTCAATGGCTTCCCGGTAGTTAATATACTCTGCAATCGTTCCAGGGTTTTTCGTTGTCCGCAAAGGCTTAAAAAGGCTTCACGTTCCAGGTCAAGGAGGTATTGCTCGGTAACCAGGGTAGGTTGGGACAGGTCGCCGCCACACATTACCCAGGCTAGTTTTTCGGCAATGAGTTTATCATAATCGCTTATGTACTGCCCACGCCACATACCATGGATCCCAGAAAGTAATCCACCAAGGCCTCCACGTCCCTGCACCTTAATATCGGTGCGTGGGGCAGGCTGGGTATAGCCATGTTCCCAAAGACTCAGGATTTTGCGCTTGGCTTCGCCTATCCTTCGGTCGGGGTTAATAGAAATGCCATCAAATCCTGGTCTTAGTATTGAATTTTCGAATGCCTCATGTGCTGAGGTGGATACCTTGGCTGTGCCTACATTTATAAATAGCTGCTGTAGATAATTGGTTTCAATATCTTCTTTTATGTTCCTGTCGCTGGCACGTAGGGTCATTTCCTTGGTGCCACCGCCACCGGGTATCAGTCCTACACCTACTTCCACCAGCCCAATATAACTTTCGGCAGCAGCCTGAACAGCATCGGCATGCAGGCACATTTCGCAACCGCCACCCAGGGTAAGCCCATGTGGTGCTACTACTACGGGGATGCCACTATAGCGCATCCTCATTGTAGTATTCTGGAATGCCCTCACAGCCATATCCAGTTCATCATATTCCTGCTCGGCGGCAAACATAAATATGAGACCTACATTGGCACCGGCACTAAAGTTGGGTCCGTTATTGGCTATTACCAGCCCCTTGTATTTTTCTTCGGCTATTGCTACAGATTTATTTACACCTTCCAGCACCTCGCCCCCAATACTGTTCATTTTGGTATTCCAGCGCAGGGCTACCACATCATCACCAATGTCGTAAAGTTTGCAGGCACTGTTTTTCCAAACTACTTTCTCGTCAAGATGCTCCAGGATGATAAATGAACCCATTCCTGGAATAGGCTGGTAGGCACCGGTTCTGATATCGTAGTATTTTCGTACACCCTTATCTGTTTTATAAAAGGTAGTGCAACCTTTGGCTAACATTTCGGCCACCCAGGGAGCTACCTCATAACCTGCAGCCTTCATACGGTCGGCAGTTTTCTTCACTCCCAGGGCATCCCAACTTTCGAAAGCCCCTATTTCCCAGCCAAACCCAGCTTTTAGGCCATCGTCTATTTTATATAATTCATCAGCAATTTCGGGTATGCGGTGCGATACATAAGCAAATAGCAGGTGATGGAACATTTTATAAAAATCACCTGCCTTATCAGTACCAAAATAGAGGGTCTTCAGCCTTTCTGGGAGGCCATCGATAGGTTTTGCTGCATCAAGGGTAACAAATTTGCTCTTCACCTTGGCCCCATATTCCATGGTCTCCAAATTGAGGGTGAGGATTTCAGATTTGCCTTTATCTCCCTTTGCCTTTTTATAAAATCCTTGTCCTGTTTTATCACCCAGCCACTTATTCTCAATCATTTTATCGAGGAAAGCGGGCATCTTGAATATTTCTACAGCCTCGTCATTTGGCGCATTAGCAGGCAGGTCTTTGGCTACATGCACCAAGGTATCCAGCCCTACAACGTCACCAGTACGGAAGGTAGCCGACTTTGGCCTTCCTAATACCGGCCCTGTCAAAGAATCTACCTCATCAACATTAAGCCCATATGCCTGCATGGCTTTGAATACTGCCATAAAACCAAATACGCCTACCCTGTTGGCAATAAATGCAGGGGTATCTTTACAAAGCACGGTAGTTTTGCCCAGGAAACGCTCGCCATAATCCATGAGGAAATCGAGGACTGCAGGATTTGTTTTTGGGCCTGGTATTATTTCCAACAACCTAAGATAGCGTGGTGGATTGAAAAAATGGGTGCCACAAAAATTGGCCTGGAAATCATCGCTCCTGCCTTCACTCATCAGGTGGATGGGAATACCAGAAGTATTGGTGGTAACCAGTGTGCCAGGCTTGCGGTATTGTTCTACCTTAGTAAATATTTGTTGTTTAATATCAAGGCGCTCTATTACCACCTCAATTATCCAGTCGTAACTGGCTATTTTGGGGAGGTCATCATCTATATTGCCAATAGTGATTAGGCTACTCACCTTTGAGGTATAAACAGCCGAAGGTTTGCCTTTAAGGGTGGCTTGCAGGGCATCATTCACAATGCGATTGCGTACCTGCTTGCTATTTAGGGTAAGTCCTTTTGCAGTTTCGGCATCAGTTAAAGCACGTGGTACTATATCCAACAATAATACCTGAACCCCAATACCTGCAAAATGACATGCAATTCTTGACCCCATTACCCCGCTTCCCAATACGGCAACCTTTCTGATAGACCTATTCATAACCTGCTATAAATTTGACAACACAATTTACGGAGAAATCAGGCACACAGGCTAATTTAAGTAGGGAAACTTAACAATTGAAAGGGGAATTGGAATGTTAAATACTTTAAGCCAGATGTTAGGGCATTTATAGATTTTCTATGAATTTTATTGTTAGTTATAGGTTGCTATTAAAATGATATTTCCCGGAGATTTGTTAATCCACCGGGAAATATTTCACGATTTATTCAATTATATCCCGCTTATCCTTACCCCAAAACTAAAGGGGTGCTGGTCAAGGTCATTTTTATACATAGAGGTAAGCTGGTAAGAAGCATAAAACCTGAATTTGTCTTCCAGACCGATTTCGGCAGTAACGCAGGTATTGAAATCGGCAAAATCAAATCCATCATGCACCTTAACTTTACCCCTTGCACCCGATACCTGTTTAGTCCATGAAGAAATCAGGTAGCCTTCGGTAAGTCCGGCCCCATAAACCAGCCAGTCTTTTTTGCCTACTTTGCTCTTAAAGGTGAACATCAGCGGAATGTTCAGGTAATCCATACCCAGTTTATTCTTGCCTATAGATATAGTATCTAGCGACACATAGTGGTTCTTAGAATAATCAATAGGTTGTTCGTACCTGAAATTGTAGAGTTGCAAACCCAGGCCGGTGGAGAAATATATTTTCTGCCCGCTTGTCTTCAACAACCTAAACCTGCACATCACCGGATAAACATTTACATTGATAGACTTCCACTGCCTCAGGTTGAACAGGCTGCCGTTTTGCTGATTGGCTGGCACATGCATATAGTTCTTTACACCCATGCTCTGGTAATTGGTTTTATCATCCAGCACATTCAGGCCCAGGTCCATCATGGTCATGTATGTTTTAAATTTCTTATCGTCTGCCTCCTTCTTTTTCTCTACGTCTTTATCCTTAATTGACCTTACGTTTTTTGAGCTCGTATCATTTTTAATAATTTCAATACCATTTGGTATGCTTATAGATATGGAAGTACCACCTTTTTTAGATTTTTTGGTACTGTCAGTTTGTGCATTGGCAGTATTGTTCAGTGATGCTACAAGGATGATGGCCAAAGCCCAAATTAAGTGTTTCATAAAATATGTTGTTTTATTGGTTTAGAATGATATGATTAATTTTCTGTTTCTTACTGCAAGGGTAACATTGGTACTTTCAATTTCTTTTTTCAGGCTATGTATCTGGTTGTAGGTGTTTATTACTGACCCACTTACTTTGGCCAGCCCTTCTTTTTTTACTTCGGTTAGGGGTAATTTGTCAATAAATGTTCTCCTCTTTTCATCTGCCGAAAGTGCTGCTACTATTGGTTCACTCTCGGTTGTCATAAAGTTAAGGATATCGGTTTTCAAAGTATGGGTATTAGCGATTTGTTGGGCATCCATCATTGGTAATGATGTAAGTGCTGACCGTTCCACCCTTGCTACCAGGTTTTCATTAGCTTGCTTTGGCACTACCTGCACAGGCGCTTGGCGTAGTGGTTTTATCAATTCTTTTGGGTTGTTTTTATGGGTAGAGGCTAGGGTAGTACTCTTTATGGCAACCTGTATATTTGTTGGTTGAGGTGCAGGTGTTATTGGTTGTGTTTTTTGAGAATCGGTAATAACTATTTTAGTGTTTTGTTGATTAGTATCCTTTACAGGTAGTGTAGCTACATTGTTGGTTTCAATTGGGTTCCTTTGGCTTTTTTCAAAGATGATATATGAAGAGCCTATTAGCAATAGTATACCTGCAGCTATACCATAACTCCTATACAGGCGGGGAATGAAAATTTGTTTGTTGGTCTCGGGTTTCAGAAGGCTTTGCTTGTCGGTGTACACCAGTTCCTCGTCAGGCACCAGTTTTAGTGAGGCATAGGTATCCATTTCTGCTTTCAGGGCAGGGTTTAGTTCCAAAAATGCCATGAGCTCCCTCTCCTCCTCAGCGCTTAGTTCCCCATCGGCGCTCAAAATCATATACTCCTCATAATTCTCTGCCGTTACCATATTATATAATTTTTTCAACACTTACCAAATATTCCTTTAGCGTTTTCCTGGCCCTGTGCAGGTAAACCTTTACCTGGCTCTCACTGAGGTTTGTTATTTCGGCTATTTCATCATAGCTATAACCCTCATAATCTTTCAACAACACCAGGGCACGGGATTGTTCGTCCAACCGGGCCAAAGCCCTTTCCAACACCTTTTTAAGGTCGGGGTTTGTAGGAGATGAACTGTTTTCAGGACCCTCTGCATAAACAACCTTAGCTTTTTTCCGGTAGTTATCTATACTTTGCCTGTAGGCCACCTGAAACAGAAAGGCCTTAGCCTTCTCCACACTCACATCTTTCCTCTTTTGCCAAAGAACTTCGAAGCTGCCTTGCACCACATCATGCGCATCTGATGCCTGCCCTGTACATTTACATGCAAACCTGAAGAGCGCGTCCGCCCATTCCTGCACACATATATTGTACTCTTTAGCCTCCATTTATAGTATATCGTTGTTGCAGAAAAAAAGTTACAAACTTTTTCAGGTTTTTTTTAGAAAGGTAAAAATAGGCGTCAATACCTCCTAATCTACTATTAATGACACTGTCAAAAGGCTGGTATTAGGCACAAAAAATCCGTGCTCCTGATAGTATCAAAAGCACGGATAAAATATTTTAGGGAAAACTATTTCTTGATAACTGGTTTTGGTGCGGCAGGAGCTGGAGCGGCAGGTGCAGCCTTTGGTGCCGCTGCTGCCGGAGCCGGATTGGTAGCTGTTTTGGGTGGTGCACCGGCATCTAGGCCCTTAGTCTTTTTAGGGGCTTCTGGCGGGGCTATTGTAGCATAGGTCATGATGGTATCAGCTGTAGGCTCATTCATATTAATGATCAACTTGGTGATGCCTTTTTTACCAACTTCCACACCCATGAATTTGGCCATTTTTTCTGATGGATATACCACCTTCAGGTCGTACTTGCCGGGTGCCAGAGCGTTTGTTTCAAAATAACCCAAATCATCGGTATAGCCCGATGCAACTATTGAGCCATTTGGAGCATATACAAATGCCTGGGCCCCTACTATGGCTTGCTTGCGCATGTTTTTCAATGTGCCGCCAAGGGCTATTTTATTATCGGCAGCTTTATTTTTAATAGGGGCTTTTTTTGTATTTACTACTTTGTTCTGTGCATTACCTGTACTGAGTATCAGCAGGCCGCAGGCAACTAAAAAATATTTTTTCATAATTGTCTCTGTTATTATTTGCTAGAATTAATTAATGTTGATACCGACAATACCGGAATCGTAAGCAATTTATAAAAATTTTTTCAAGGTAAAGAAATTCGATTGTAAACTCTAATTTTACGCATCACCCGGAATATTGAAAACTAGCTCCGGGCACCTCATTTGGCATCATTAAAAAAACTTGCAGGACACACACTTTGGTACGGACTTAGTAATATAGGGGCCCGATTGCTCAACTATGTGCTTACCCCATTGGTTACCTATGTACTGCATACCAAAAAGGGCCAGGCCGAATTTGGGGAGTACAGTATGTTCCTTTCAGCCATATCTTTCCTCAACGTGGTTTATAGCTATGGGATGGAAACGGGTTATTTCAGGTTTTCAAGTAATGGGTCTGATAAACGCAAATTGTTCCAGACAGCTTTTGGGTCAATATTGGTATCTACAATAGTATTTAGCGCAGTGCTTTTTGGCTTCAGGCAGTATTTTGCCGACTATCTTAAACTAGGCAACCATCCTGAATATATCATTTGGTGCATAGGGGTTGTTGCCATTGATGCTCTATCCATTATTCCTTTTGCCAGGTTGCGGCAGGAGGAGCGCCCCCGCAAATATGCTTTTACAAAGGTGGCAGGAATATTTGTAAACATATTGCTTACCATATTTTTCATCTACTATAGTCCGGTATATGTTTTGTCGCACCCCACGTCGGCGTATACCCAATGGTACCACCAATATACGGGACCAGGATTTCTGATACTTTCTCTATTGGCACAGGCGGCTGTGACATTTCTATTATTGTATAAAGAATGGGGTAGCTTTAGATTTCAGTTTGATGGTGACCTCTGGAAAAAGATTATTGTGTATGCCTCACCTATGATAATCATAGGCCTGGGCGGCATGGTCAATGAAACATTCGACAGGATAATGCTGGGTAGGATGTTTGTGGGAACCGATGAGGCTGCCAAGCAGGCTGTGGGCATCTATAGCGGTAATTATAAGATAGCCATATTTATTACCCTGTTTGTGCAGGCATTTAAAATGTCGGCAGAACCATTTTTCTTTAGCCAATCGGGAGATAAAAATGCACCAAAAACCTATGCCCGGGTTCTGAAATGGTTTGTAATTACCCTATGTGTGGCCTTCCTTTTTTCATCTCTTTATTTGGATATCTGGAAACATTTTAATCCTGAATCTTATTGGAGTGGACTGGGTGTAGTACCCATTTTGTTGGCGGCTAATATTGCCCTGGGTATTTATTATAACCTATCGGTATGGTATAAGATTACCGACCGTATGCGTATGGGTATTTATATCACCCTTATGGGCGCCACTATTACCTTAATTATCAATTATGCATTTATACCCCGCTTTGGTATGTATGCCTGCGCCTGGGCCACCCTGGCAGCTTATGGCACCATGATGGTAGTCTCATATATATTAGGCCAGAAATATTTCCCGGTACCCTATGCTCGCAAAAAACTGATGAACTATATGGTAGTGATGTTCCTGCTCTATTTTGTGCAACAAGGTATTGGGCATTTTACCGAAAACCTCATCATTAGGTTATTATCGGCAACATTTCTTATGCTACTCTTCCTGAGGCTAGTGGCTGAGGTGGAGAAAAAGGAATTGGTGGGTATGCCGGTGATAGGGAAGTATTTGAAGTAGGTTGTTTGCAAAATTGATAAAGATTGACATCCCCCTTGCCCCCTTCCCAGCCGCACAAGGCTCACTCACAAAGGGGGAATAGCTGCTTCAAGATTATTGGGCTTTAAGTCAATTATTATGCTTTCTTAGAATCTTATTCGGAGGCCTCGACCCGGGCTTCTGCCATTGACAAGTGTTGTTTTTGGGGTACTTGCCAGGTAAAATCTGATAGCCAATTGGTGGCCTCACCCCGGCCCTCTGCCATTGACAAGTATGGTTTTTGGGGTACTTGCAGTGTAAAATTTGGATAGCCAATTGGAGGCCTCACCCCGGCCCTCTCCGAGGGAGAG
>CANGSR010000118.1 GCA_947456055.1 Chitinophagaceae bacterium | reverse complement strand
CTTCACCTTCTTTGTGGCCATTAAGCAAACGAGTCCATGAGTTCCTACTTATACCCGTAAGCTGAATGATTACAAGGGTAAAAACAGAAAGTGTAAGGATTGTAATTATAACAACAAGGTAATTCTTAACCATTAATTAGCCTCTTTTTGCAAAGGTAATAATTTTATTTAATAATTAATTGTAAGCAATTAGTTAAGATAACACCATGAAAAGTAATCATTTGTCATGGTTATCATCAAAACATTTATTAGTATTTTATTAGTAGCCCCGGCCTTTAGGCCGGGGTATAAGAATTATTCTTTATGTGGCTTTAGCCAAATCCATTTTGTTTATCAGGCAATCCAATATTTCTACCTTCTTTTAGGCTTTCTCCTCCCATATTTTGGCCAGATGCACCAATACTTCCACAGCCTTTTCCATATCCTGAACACTTACATACTCTTGTTTAGAGTGTATACCCATTTCGCCGGTAAATATATTTGGACATGGCAAACCCATAAAAGATAATCTTGAACCATCAGTTCCACCCCTTATACTCATTCTTGTCACCTCCATATTACTCCTCACATAGGCTTCCTCGGCATAATCCATCACTTGGGGGTGCAGATCAAGAATTTCCTTCATATTGCGGTATTGCTCCTTAACCACGAAAGATGTAGTGATTCCAGGGAACTGTTCTGCGGCTTTATGCATAATGGCTTTCAGCCTTTCTTCATGTTGGGCAAGCATAGCAGTATCAAAATCACGCACTATAAATTGCACAGTCGCTTTTTCCAGCCCGCCTTCTATCGAAGTTGGGTGCACAAAACCCTGCTTTCCTTCCGTAGTTTCAGGGCACCATTCTTCTCTTGGTAACATAGCCACAAACGCAGATGCTGCCTTAATAGCATGTACAATCTTGCCCTTGGCATACCCAGGGTGTGCGCTTATTCCATGGAAGGTTACAATAGCCGCATCAGCCGAAAAGGTCTCACCTTCCAGGTGGCCACGTTCGCCGCCATCCAGGGTATAACCAAAATCGGCTCCCAGCCTTTTCATATCAATAGCAGCCACACCACGGCCTACTTCTTCATCAGGAGTAAATAGTACACGAATTTTGCCATGCTTTATTTCAGGATGGCTAATCAGGTAATTGGCCAGGTCCATAATAATAGCCACACCAGCCTTATCATCAGCACCCAATAGGGTATTACCACTAGCCGTAATTATATCATCACCTATGCGCTCTTTAAGGTAAGGGTGGTCCTTAGTGCTTATGATTACCGATTCATCATCCGGTAGCTGAATATCGCTGCCATCATAGTTTTTATGCAATATTGGTTTCACATCCTTACCACTACAATCGGGTGCTGTATCCACATGCGAGCAAAAACACAATACAGGTACATTTTTATCAGTAGTAGCTGGTATGGTGGCATATACATAACCATGCTCATCAAGTTCGGCATCACTAATACCTATGGCCAATAATTCCTCTACCAGCACCTTGCTCAGGTCTTTTTGCTTTTCTGTACTAGGTTGGGTAGGAGAGGTTGGGTCGCTTTGGGTATCAATTTGCACATACTGTATAAATCTGTCTGCAGCCGTATGAGTATAGTTATTTAGAGCCATTATTGATTAATTTAGTTTGGCAAAAATAGACTTCTTACCCCTATTATCCTAAGAGTAGGTGGGTATATTAAGTCATAAAATAGTACAAAAAGTACTTTTTTAGTTTTCCTAACCTTGCACTCTGTATCTTCGCAGACACCACTAATTCATTTATATGACCGGATTCGGCCTTTCAAAAACCGATTTTTCTGAAATCGTAACAGTTAGCTTTACCTTGTTTGCCGTTATCGATGTGCTTGGGTCATTGCCTGTTATTATATCCATCAAGAAGAAATCAGGCGATATCAATGCCCTTTTGGCTACCGTTGTTTCAGGTGGGCTCATGTTGCTATTCTTTCTGGTGGGCAAGCAAATGCTTGAATTCATGGGACTTGATATTAAGTCTTTCGCAATAGCAGGCTCCATAGTTATCTTTATCCTTGGCCTAGAAATGATATTAGGACTTGAATTTTTTAAGCCCGATAAAGAAGAGTCTAAAACCAGTACGCTCGTGCCTGTTGCCTTTCCTCTTATTGCTGGTTCGGGTACCCTAACTACCGTAATGTCCCTAAAAGCCGCTTACGAAAACTATAATATCCTCATCGCCATCCTCATCAATCTGGTTATTATTTACATCACCCTCCGTTCGGTTAATTTCCTGGAGCGAATCCTTGGTCCATCAGGCATAGCAGTAATCAGGAAGTTTTTCGGTGTCATTCTCTTAGCCATCGCAGTCAAGATTTTTAGGAATAATATTGGTGTGATGAGGTAGGTAAAAGATTTGATGAATTTCTGATTCGTTATTTTTATTTAATTTTGTTTTTGAAATTCACAGTATGCAAAAACGTAATCTCATTCGATTCGATTGGGCAATGAAAAGGCTTCTTAGGAATAAGGCCAGCTTTGGCATACTTGAAGGTTTTTTGAGTGAATTGCTTTATGAAGACATCAAAATTGAAAACATTCTTGAAAGTGAGGGTAATAGGGAAACTGCATTAAATAAAACTAATCAGGTTGATTTACTGGTAAAGGATTCAAGGGGTGAGTTGATCGTAATTGAAATCCAGAACGATTACTTTCAGGATTATTTATTGAGAATGTTGTTCGGTACCTCCAAGTTGATAATTGACAACATGGAAAGAGGTATGGGATATAATAAAATAAAGAAGGTAATTTCAGTAAATATTGTCTATTTCGATTTGGGTCATGGCGAAGATTATATCTACCATGGCACCACAAATTTTGTTGGGATTAATAAGCACGATTATCTACTTCTTTCTAAAGAGGAGCAGCTTATTTACCATACTGAGAAAATCTCCAGGATTTATCCTGAATATTATATCATTAAGGTCAATGAGTTTGATAATGTGGCTAAGAATACCCTCGACGAGTGGGTAAGATTCCTGAAAACAGAAGAAATTGAAGAAGGCACAAAGGCCAAGGGCCTAAAAGAGGCTTTTGAGAAATTGGACGTTCTGAAACTCAGCCCTGCAGACAAAGCTGATTATGAATATTTCATTAAAGAATGGCGAGATAATTATGGTAGGGTAGTAGGTAATTATAATAAGGGAAAATACGAGGGTCATATTGAAGGTAAGGAGGAGGGGAAACATGAACGCAATATAGAAGTTGCTAAAAATTGTCTTGAATTAGGTATGTCTATCCCCACAATAGTACAAATAACGGGTCTCACAGAAGAAGAAATTCTGCAATTAAAATCTTCCTAAAACAACATCCCCTGCCCAGCCTTCACCCTGCGGAAGGCTGTGATATTTAGCTGTTCATGTATTTCATTGAGATGGTATTTGCGGCAATAAATGTCAAACTGGTTTTTAATCATTTCGGCAAATTTTCCATCACCCTTTATCCTGTTTCCAATTCTACTATCATTCACCTGCCCATCGTGGCATTCCTCTATCTGATGCCAAACCTTATCAGCCCTGTCGGGGAAGGTTTTTGTAAGCCAGTCCTTAAAAATGCCACCTATAGGGCCATTCAGCCTAACCACAGTATAGCCCGCCCATTTGGCACCGGCCTCACTAGCTGCTTTTAGCACGTCATGCATATGCATGTCATTAAGCCCCGGTATCAATGGTGCATTCATTACTCCGGTTGGTATACCCGCTTTTGATAAGGTTTCCAGCACGCCTAGCCTTGCCCTATACGATGCTGTCCTTGGTTCCATTATTTTTCGCAGGTTTTCATCCAGCGATGTTATTGAAGTAAACACCCTTACCAAATTATGTTTATTCAATTCCTGAATTAGATCCAGATCCCTTAGCACAAGCGAATTCTTGGTAATAATACCTACCGGATTGCGGTATTCCAGAAAGATTTCCAGCATTGCCCTGGTCAGCTTCATCTTACGTTCTATAGGTTGGTAGCAATCTGTATTCCCGCTTAAGGAGATGGTAGCAGGTGTCCAGTTTTTATTGTCAAAATATTTTCTCAGTAGGGCAGGGGCGTTCTTTTTGATTACTATCCTGCTCTCAAAATCCATACCTGCACTATAGCCCCAGTATTCATGTGTATTTCTTGCATAGCAATACACACATCCATGTTCACATCCCTGGTAGGGATTTGCCGAAAACAGCATACCCACATCGGGGCTGGTCACAGGGTTTACTATTGTTTTGCTATTATCAGCTATATATTGTGTTTCCCTTTTATCCTGTTCCCAATCATCAATCCCCTCCACATGTTCCTGCACATATTCCCCATTCAGAAACCTGTTCTTAGGATTGTACTGGGCCCCCCTCCCTTTTTCAAAACGGTCATTGGCTATTTGGTTAATCATTGAAAATAATTTGTTTTGTCAATAATTGTCACGAATTTTGTAAATGTATGAAATGTCGACAAATAAAATGGAAAATTGTAAGAAAATGTGACAAATCGGAAAATAGATGTTTTATTATGAATGTTTGTTCATTTACTAAGCAAAAATTATTAGTTTTGTAAAATAGAATTTTACAATAAATAAATTATTATGAAAGGATTTGATCCCATTAGTTATAAAAAAGATGATGGTTTGACGTTGCCAGATATAGGACTGTGGGGTATAAAAAAATATAAGTTATTTGGTTCGTATTGCGATATATTTACTTCTGGAATGAAATATAAATGGGATGAGAGGGTTTTTATTGATCTTTTTTCAGGAGCTGGTTACGCAAAATTGAGAAATGATGGTAAAATTCTAATGACATCTTCCCTGATTGCAGCAAGTGTACCAAGTAAGTTTACTAAATATATAGCTTGCGATGCAAATGAAGATAATATAAATAGTTTAAAGCAAAGAGTCGAAAGGGAATTTACTACTCTAGATTTTAATTATTTTCATGGGGATGCGAATAAGATTGTTGACAAAATTATAGATGCAATTCCCAAAGGTAGCAAAACTCTTAATTTTTGTTTTGTTGATCCATTTTCTTTGGATATTGAATTTGAGACAATTAAAAAGATTGCATCCATGCGGCGAGTTGATTTTCTAATTTTGTTGGCATTACAAATGGATGCAAATAGGAATTTCGTTTATTATATCAATGAGCAAAGTACTAAGATCGATAAATTTATAGGGAACACCAATTGGCGTGAACCCTTTAAAGAAGGTAGAATACATCAGAAGGATTTTATTAAGTATCTTGCCGACTCATATGATAGTAATATGAAATCAATAGGATATAGGGTCGACCCTGATTTGAAATTTAAAATTGAGAACACCTCAAATGCTCCATTGTATTACCTTGCCTATTATTCAAAAAGCGATGTAGGTAATGATTTTTATAAAAAAGTGGAAAAAAATCAAAATGCTCAAATGAAAATGTTCTAGTTATGGCACAATCTAGTATTGAATGGACTGAAATGACCTGGAATCCAACCACTGGGTGTGATAAGATATCTGCAGGTTGTAAATATTGCTATGCCGAAGTAATGTCCAAACGTTTGCAGGCAATGGGTATTGAAAAATATAAAGATGGATTTAAGATTTCAATACATGATGATGCCCTTAATATTCCCTATACATGGAAAAGTTCAAAGGTTGTTTTTGTAAATTCCATGAGCGATTTATTTCATAATGAGGTGCCTTTAGATTTTATTAGAAAAGTCTTCAAGGTTATGAACGATAATCCTCAGCATGTATTTCAGGTTCTTACCAAACGTTCTGAGCGTTTACTAGAAATTCACCAGCAATTAAATTGGTCGCATAATATTTGGATGGGTGTATCTGTTGAAGATAGCCGGGTAATTAACAGAATTGATGATTTAAGAAAGACAAATGCAAGAACCAAATTCCTTTCCTGCGAACCATTAATTGGACCTTTACCTGAATTAAATCTTGAAAATATTGATTGGGTTATTGTAGGCGGCGAGAGTGGCCGGAAACCTAGACCCATGGATCCAGATTGGGTATTAGACATTCAGGATCAATGTGAACAAGCAAAGGTTGCTTTCTTTTTTAAGCAGTGGGGTGGAACCAATAAGAAAAAAGCAGGTCGTTTATTAAAAGGTAAGACTTATAGCGAAATGCCTGTGTTTGCATAAGAAATAAAAAGTCTTACAATATTAGAACTACTAAAATTAGTAAAGTCGACACAACCACTATCATTCGGTTGGACGACTTTACTAATTTATATGCGATGCTACCTATCTACCTCTACCACCAATTTCTCTGTACACCTGCCATGGGCAGTAACTGCTGTTACATAATACATACCAGCAGCCAAAGTCATCTTAATATTAGTGGGCTGGTTGGTTACAGTTACTACTTTGGTCTCTTTTTGCCCCAGCATATTAATGACACTTACAGTTACATCCTCCTGGTAATTAGAATAGATGTTTAGTGTAAACACCCCTGAACGGGTAGGGTTTGGATAAATTAATATTTCGCCCTCACCAGTACAGCCCATCTTATCTAGCTTGCTTATAGGGGGGGTACAATCAGTCTCCGACCTTACAACCAATCCAAAGGTAGCCACTGCCGTTCCACAACTATTGCTTACCGAATAAGTCACTGAATCTATACCTGCTTTCTTGCCTACAGCTGTACCATTAGGCAATACATTCGCAATACCCTGATCCATGCTTCCCCATACACCACCAGGTATGGTATCAGTCATTGCACCAAGAGTATCTCCGGCACATACCGAGTCTGCACCCGAAATTGTACCTGCATAGGGTAGTGGATTCACGGTAATATTATAGGTAGTATTAGCGGTTCCACAACTATTATTTACCGAATATTCCACGGTATCAAGCCCTGCAATTTTACCCTTTACAATACCATTAATATTGATGCTCGCATTTTGATTGCTTACAATCCAGCTACCACCACTTACAGTATCTATTAATTGTATCGAATCATTTACGCATACAGTTTGTGGGCCAGAAATTATAGCTGCATCAGGCATAGATAGAATAGTAATAGGGTATTTCGCAAAGGCATCCCCACAACTATTACTTACCTTATATAATATGGTATCTAATCCTGGTATAATGCCAATTACTGTACCGCCAGATACTGTTGCCCTTGTATTGCTACTACTCCACGCACCACCACTTGTAGTATCGGTCAGTGTTATTTGAGCACCAGGACAAACGCTGGTTGCACCTATTATCACACCAGCATCAGGCAGTGGCTTTACTGTAATTGGCAGGAAGGTATTGGCAGTTCCACAACTATTAGTAACTGTATAAATGATTGTATCAATACCTGGGTTTAAACCAAATACAGAGCTTGTTGTTGTTCCGGTTATCAATAATACCAATGGGTTTGTTTTAGTCCATGCCGGTACTCCCACACTTCCTGTATCCTGTAATGTGATTGATGCATCTACGCAGACGGCTGCCGGTCCAAATAAGACACCTGCATTCGGTAAAGGTCTTACATTAATAGTTTTTGTAACTATAGATGTGCCGCATCGGTTAGTGAAACTATAGCTTATATTTCCTATTCCTGAACCAATCCCGGTTACCAACCCTGTCCCTGTACCTATTGTCGCAATTCCGGTATTCCCACTTAGCCAAACCCCGCCAGCTAATGAATCATTCATTCGTATGGTATCTCCCACGCATACCGATGATGGTCCGGTAATTGGTCGGGGCAATGGATTTACATTGATTGTTTTAGTGGTATAACATCCGGTTGCAACTGTATAGCTTATCCTGGCTATTCCCGTTGAAACACCCCTTACCAATCCTGATAGGGAATCAACAGTTGCAAAGGCCGAAGTCAGTGTATTACTCCATACCCCAGCTGGTGTAGTGCTACGATAATAAATTGAGTCTCCAATACATAGCAAATTAGGCCCTGTAATCGCATTAGGAGTTGGATATACAGATAATGTATCAGTAATAAAACATCCCGAAGGCAGGGTATAGGTTACAATACCTGTACCTGTCAGGAAGCTGGTAACAACACCAAAAGTATCTACAGTTACATAGATACTTGTCCATGAGCCTGGAGTGTCTACATTACTTAGGGTGATACTTGCCCCCAAAGCACATAGAGAATGCGGCCCGGTAATAGGGTGTGGGTTTGGATTGACAATCATATTAATGATTGCAGGACATCCACCCCAGGTATAGCTAATTTGTGCATACCCACTGGTAAGCCCTGAAACAAAACCATTTAGTGCGCCAACTGATGCAATCGACCTATTGCTACTGCTCCATACACCACCAGGTGTGGCATCACGTAATGTAGTGGTATCTCCTACACATATATGGCCTAAGCCTGTAATTGGCCTTGGAACTGCATAGATATTTTCAACCTTTATTGCATAGCAACCAGTTGATAGTGTATAGGTAATAATTACCGAACCCACAGTGCGACCAGTAACATTTCCAGATAATGGGTCGGCAACTGCGATCATAGTATCACTACTAGTCCAAATGCCACCTATGGATGGATTGGTCAATCTGGTTGGTAATCCCACACAACCATACGTACCAGAAATTGGCCCGGGTAGTGAATCTACCCTAAATACCATTGTGTTGGCACATGTATTCAGTGTATAGGTAATAGTACTAGTTCCTGGTATTAGACCCGAAACATTAGCACCCAGTGAATAAGGTGCAATTGCTGCAACACTTGTATTACTACTACTCCACGTGCCTCCTGATGTGGAATCGTAAACATAGGCGACTGAACCAATACAAACATGCGTAGCCCCGGATATCACTGGTGGTAAAGCCAACACAGTAACTATGGTTGTAGTAATGCAGCCCGTAGCAAGAGTATAAGTAATAATTGTAGTTCCTGCACTTACCCCGCTTACCAGGCCTGATGAAGCTGAAATACTGGCGACAGAAATTAATGATGAGCTCCATGTGCCACCCGCAGAGGTGCATGCCAATGGTGTGGTTGAACTAACACATACTGATGTATTACCAGTAATACTTGCAGGTAATGGATTTACTGTAACTATTGTATAAGCCAGGCAGCTGTTTAGATCGTAGGTAATAGTTGCTGTGCCAATAGCCAGTCCACTCACTAAACCCGTTGTTGAGCCAATATCAGCTATACTACTATTGCTTGTACTCCAGTATCCGCCCGATGAGGTATTTAACAGTAGGGTATTCAATCCTATGCATACCTGGTTAGAACCTGTAATGGTTGCTGGTAGAGGTAATACGGTAAATGGCATACTGGTACTGCACCCGGTTGGCAGAGTAAAGGTTATACTCGTAGTTCCGGCACTTATCCCGGTTACAACACCTGTGGTGGTGCCAATTGTAGCCACCGATATAGTACCACTTGTCCAGGTTCCTGTTGCAATATTACTTAGTGTAGTACTAAATCCTGCACATATTTGGGCTACTCCAGTAATTGGTGAAGGCAACGGATTAACCAGTAAATTTCTTGTTGACTGGCAACCTGATGATAAGCCATAGGTAATGATTACAGTGCCAGATGCGACACCAATTACCACACCCGAGGCTGGGTCAATAATTGCCGTGCCTGCTGAACTGCTACTCCAGCTACCTCCTATAGTTGTATCTGTTAATGTGATTGTTCCAGATTCACAAACACTCAATGGTCCTGTTATCGGAGATATTGGGCTAATATTTATTGTTTTTGTTGCGTAGCAACCAGTTGGCATAGTGTAGGTTAGTATGGATGTACCTATGCTTCTGCCATTTACCAATCCGGTAATAATTCCTATTGGTGCAACCAGGGGTGAACTGCTACTCCAGGTTCCGCCAGGTGTTTCCGTATAGGTAGCTGATAATCCAAGACAAATACTTACTGGTCCGGTAATGGCAGGTGGGGTGGAATTAATATTTATTGTAGTGGTAACCATACATCCCGATGACAAAATGTAGGATATCACTGATGTGCCACCGCTAATTCCTGTCAAGAGACCTGAAGTGCTGCCAATGATTGCAACTGAGGATGTTGAACTGGTCCATAAACCGCCACTAACAGCATCAGCTAAAGTTGTACTATTGCCGGAACATAATGTAGTTGTTCCTGTAATAGGTGAAATTGGGGTAACTGTAACGGTTGTTGTTACCTGGCAGCCTGTGGCAAAAGCATAAGTAATTACAGCTGTTCCGGTAGAGATGCCATTAACTATTCCCGTAATTATGCCAATTGAAGCAATGGAGGGTGCGCTACTAGTCCAGACACCACCGCTAGTTGATTCATAAAGTGTTGATGTGAAATGCAGGCAAACAGTTGTGCCGCCGGTAATAGCCGCCGGAGTAGGATTGAAGTTCACAATCTTAGTTACTGCACATCCGGTAGGAAGTGTATAGGTAATTGTGGTTGTTCCGTAACCAACGCCGGTTACTAATCCAGTCAGGCTATCTACAATGGCAATTGTGGTATCTCTGCTTCTCCATATGCCACCTGTAAGTGGGTCTGTAAGGGCAAGTGTTTGTCCCTGGCATGTGCTTGTGGGCCCACTAATAGCTGCAACAGGATTTACTGTTACTACTGTTGTAATACTACATCCTGTGCCTAAAGAATAGGTAATAGTGGCTGTACCCAGACTGGCACCTAACACCACACCACTCAAAAGCCCTATACTCGCTATGCCCGGATTACTGCTTATCCATGTTCCACCTCCAGTTTCTATAAGTGGGGTAGAAGTGCCTATACATAAATTGGGCGATCCACCAATTGGTGCTGGTCCGGAATTGACGCTGAACGGCGCTGTTGCCATACATCCGGATGGTAAGGTATAACTCATTATTGATGTGCCAAAAGCAAGGGCCGAAACGAAGCCTGTAACAGGGTCTATTGAAGCTACACCGGGTGTCAGGCTGGCCCATGTTCCGCCTGGTACAATATCGGTCAGGACAGTTGTTAATCCTACGCATAATACAGTTGGGCCAACAATTGGAGCCAGTGGATTGACGGTAATTGTTTTGGTAGCCATACAACCAGACGGATAGGAGAAGGTAATAATTGTGCTACCCGCTGATATTCCTGTTAATATTCCGGTACCTGTTCCAATTGTTGCAACACTGGTGCTACTGCTTGTCCAGATTCCACCGGTTGTGTCTGCATAGGTAGTTGGGATGCTTGCGCATATAGTCGATGGCCCTCTTATTGCACCTGGCATTAGATTTACCCTTACAACTGTATCCGCAATACAACCGGCAAATGTAGTATATGAAATGATTGCAGTACCTGGGGCTATGCCTGTTACTGCTCCTGAAGTAGCTGTAACATACCCTACTGTATATGAACTACTACTCCACGATCCACCTGGTGTAGCATTGGTTAATACAGTAACTAAGCCCTGGCAAACCACAGGATTACCTATTATAGGTGTTAGTGGATTGACAGTGACATTTCTTGTAGTGCTACATCCCGAACCTAATGTATAAGTTATCGTAGCAGTTCCAATAGTTACACCAGATCCAATTCCTCCTGAACTGATTGTTACTATAGATGTATTACTACTACTCCATGTTCCTGTACCGGTATTTGTATAGGTATTGGGTATACCTATACAAATAGATGGGTTACCACCTATTGGGCCGGGTAATGGAGATACATTTACTGTGGTTGTGGCCAGACAGCCTGTCGCTAATAAATACGTAATTATTGAGGAACCAGCTGATATACCAGTTACCAGGCCAGATGAGGAACCTATAGTTGCAGCAGTGGTACTACTAATCCATCTGCCACCTGTGGTAGCATCTGCTAATGTTGTGGTTGTACCGATGCATACGGAGGGTGTACCAGTTATTGGGCTAAGTGGATTTACTGTCATACTCATGCTGGTATAGCAACCGGCAGGTGAATAATAAGTTATTGTAGTAGTGCCAACAGACATACCTGTTACAAGGCCCGATATAGTACCAATAGTGGCCACAGAGGTATTGGTACTTGTCCATGTACCACCAGCCAGGGTATCGGTTAATAGGGTTGTATATCCCTGGCATACCGATGTGGATCCAGTAATGTTATTGGGTATCGGATTGACTCTAACTACAAAAGTTGATTTACATACATAGGATGGCCCTAGTGAATAAGAAATTAGAGCAGTACCTGCCGATACTCCTGTTACAACTCCTGTTGTACTACCTACAGTAGCAATAGCAGTTGAGCCACTAGTCCAAAGGCCGCCTGATGTAGTATCCACCAGGGTAGTTGTAAAACCAACGCAAATATTATTACTTCCTGTAATGGGCTGCGGTATTGGTAAAATATTTACAGTGGTGGTATTTATGCAGCTTGTAGGTAAGGCATAGGTAACAATAGCAGATCCAATTGCCAGGCCAGTTACTAATCCGGATGTGGAACCAATAGTGAAAAAACCTGCTGAACCAGGGCTACTCCACCTGCCTCCGGTTGTAATATCGCTTAATATGCTTGTATTCCCTACACATACATTGGTAAGTCCGGTTATTGGAGCAGGAATTGGGTTTACACTTAATGTCCTGATAGCCCTCCCTGAGCATCCCCAACTATCTGTTACAGTCAGGGTAGCAGTTTGAACACCAGATACAGAATAGGAGTATGTTGGATTGCTTAATGTGCTTGTAGCACCCCCTCCGTATGACCAAAGG